>NZ_JASGFD010000022.1:0-77258 GCF_047605705.1 Silvibacterium sp.
TAGGTCGAGTTGCCGATCGGCTCGAGGAAGCTGCCGAAGATCGTACGCGGAATCCTGTAATCGGCTGTCTTCGCCGCATCCACGTGCACAGTCACCGTGGAAGGCACCGGCGCGGTCTCCGTCACCTGCGCAAAGAGCGTCAGCGAAAGCGAAGCCACAGCGACTGCGGCCATCGACGCACGAAACCAGCGGGGAATCGTCATACCGTCTCTCCTGAAAAACAGAGGCATCCAGAAACCAGCTCGAATCCGACATCTGCGCGGGCAAAAGCGGAGACCAAACGCTCGCGATTGTAACCGCTTTCAAAATCCTTCGTAAACCTCGCGCTTTTGCGTCGAAAAGCATGCAGGTCAAAACACAACGTCCATTTAGACTGGACCTTCTTCGTCGCCCGCCTGCCATCGCTTATCCAAGGAGCCATATCCTAATGCACGACTGCCCTCTGTCGCGCCGCGCTGCCCTCGCCTTCACCGTCGCCGGCCTGCTCTTCTCCCATGCGTACTCTTTCGGGCAGAGCAGCCTCGACCGCTTCGCCGGACAGTACAGCGAAGCCTCCGAGCCGGAGATCGTCTACTCCATCTTCGCTGCGGGCGATCACCTCACGATCGAGACGCCGCGCACCGCTGCGATGACGCTCACGCCCGCGGGCGGTGATGCTTTCACGGCGGAGAACGGCAAGCTGCGCTACGAGTTCGTTCTCTCCGGCGACAAGGCCACGGCCATCCACTGGACACACAGCGTGCGCGGCATCCCCACCCCCTCCGAGGCCCTGCGCGTGGGCGATAGGCCCGAGCATAACCACTTCCGCCCCTATGTGCGGCAGGATGTAATGATCCCCATGCGCGACGGCGTGAAGCTGCATGCTGCCATCCTCCGGCCCACGGACACGAATGAGCCGCTGCCCTTCATGATGCAGCGCACACCTTATGGCGTGGACGGCTACGTACCCGATCGCATGAACTCACAGTTCACCGAACTGGCGCAGAGCGGATACATCTTCGTGATGGAGGACATTCGCGGTCGGTACGAGTCGCAGGGCAAGTTCGTCATGATGCGGCCCATCGCGGCGCACCATGATCCGCAGTCGCACGACACGAAGGACACCGACGAGAGCACGGACACCTATGACACGGTCGCGTGGATTCTCAAGAACGTCCCGAACAACAATGGCCGCGTCGGTGTGGCCGGTGTCTCCTATCCCGGATTCCTCGCAGCCGAGGCCGGCATCGATCCGCACCCTGCAGTGAAGGCGATCTCACCCCAGGCGCCGATGACGGATGTATGGATCGGCGACGACTTCTTCCACAACGGAGCCTTTCGCCAGACCTATGGCTACGACTATATACTTGGCATGGAGTCGAGCAAGGAAGCCACCTTCCAGCCGCTCAAGGAAGATGCCTACGACTTTTTCCTGAAGGCCGGATCGTTCGCGGCCGCAGGCAAATCCGGAGTGGATGATCTGCCGACTGGCAAAGCCTTCATCGAACACCCTTCGTATGACGACTTCTGGCAATCGCGCGCGGTGCAGCCGCATCTGGACCGCGTGACCGTGCCTACGCTCGAGGTCGGCGGCTGGTGGGACCAGGAGGACATGTGGGGACCGCAGGCCGAGTACGCCGCGCTCAAACCGCATGATGCGAAGAACGAAGTCTACATCGCGCTCGGCCCCTGGAACCACGGCCAGTGGACGCTCACCACGCGCAAGCTGGGCGCAGTGGACTTTGGATCGGCGACCGGCGATTGGTTCCGGCAGCACGTCGAAGCGCCATTCTTTGCGCACTACCTCAAGGATCAGCCCGGTTTCGATGCCGAGAGCGCCATCAGCTTCCAGACCGGCTCGAACGTATGGAAGCAGTATCCAGTGTGGCCGCCGAAGCAAGGGATCACAGCGCGGAAACTCTTTCTCGAAACAGATCACACGTTAAGCTTTGACAAGCCTGCGTCCGAGACGGCCTTTACCGCCTACACGTCCGATCCTGCTTCCCCCGTGAACTATCGCAAGCGGCCTATCGAGGCGACCTATGCGCCAACCGGATCGCACTGGTACTACTGGCTGGTCGAGAACCAGAAGCCCAATGAGACGCGCAGCGACGTAGCCACATGGAAGACGCCGATCCTCGATCACGATGTCACCATCACCGGTGACATACTGGCCGACATTGTCGCGTCGACGTCAGGCACCGATTCCGACTGGGTCGTGAAGCTTATCGACGAGAACCCGGACGATGCGGGTCTGGGCGACATGGCCGGCTATCAACTCATGGTAGTCGACGAGATCTTCCGCGGCCGCTATCGCACCGGATACGAGCACCCGGAGGCGATTCCGGCAAACAAGCCCGAAGAGTACAAGTTCAGCCTGCACGGCGCGGATCACGTATTCAAGAAGGGGCACCGCATCGAGGTGCAGGTGCAGAGCAGCTGGTTCCCGCTCTATGACCGCAACCCGCAGACCTTCGTACCGGACATCATGAAAGCGAAGCCTTCGGACTACAAGGCCGCCGAGCAGCACATCTATGCGGGCTCGCATATCGTGCTGCCGGTGGCCGAATAACACTCGCGGGGCAAGAGCGGCTACCGCTTGTGGCCGCTCTTACGAGCGCTTTCCGTTCTTCTGCTCGATCCCGAGGAACTGCTGCTTGAAACGCGTCCGAAACTGCTCCATCGTGGTGGGCTTGCGCAGCCCGAACCACAGGATCAAAGCCCCCATCACCATCAGGTGAGACAACACGATCAGCGCGCCAACAATCTCCAGAGCCATGGCGATCTTCCTCTCTTTCGCCGGCCAGGGCGGAGTGAAGTCCGTCCTGCCATGCCTCTGTTATAGGCCGCATGCATGGGCGCCTGTGTCTGTTCCTGCGGTGTTGTATCGATTCCTGCGAAATATCCTCAGCCGCGCTGCTGACGCCATGCCGTCGGACTCAGGCCGGTAATTCCGCGGAAGGCGCGCGCGAAGTGCTGCGATGTCGCGAAGCCGGTCTCCGCTGCAATCTCGGCCATGCTCTGCGAACCGCGCTCCAGCAGGATCCGCGCGCGACGGATGCGCTCTCCCATCACGTAACGATGCGGGGTAAGCCCGGTAGCCTCGCGAAAGCTTCGGGCAAAATGGAAGACGCTCATTCCGGCGATCTCGGCCAGTTGCTCCAGCCGCAGCGCCGCGTGGCTGTGCTCATGGATGAAGTCGATCACGCGCCGCATCTGCCGGTTGGAGACCCTGGGTACAGCAGTATGAGCCGCACCATATTTGCGCAGCAGCGCGACCGTGAGTGACATGCCGAGCAGATCGCCGTAGAGCGCTCCGGTCTCCCAGCCCGAGGACATCTCGCGATCGATTTCCGTCAGCAGCAGGCGCAGCTGGCGATCCTCGAAGTTCCAGCGATTGGCGAAGCCGGTCGATATCGGCATATGCAGTTCCTGCGCCGCGCGTTGCACCATTGCAGGGTCTACCGTAACCACCAGGCGGCGTGATCCGGCAGCCCAGCGCAGCCGATCGCGCGTGCCAGCATCGAGCAACATCAGGGAACCGGGACCGGTGCGCTCCTGGCCATGCCTGCCGTCACTCCACCACTCCATCTCCACCGGGCTGCTGGTCTGCATGTGGAGGCACAGCGAAGTGTGCTCGTGCTCGGGAATTTCAACCGCGCCGACGATATGCTTCTCTGCATTGAGGCCACGCCATGCCAGGTGCGCGCTGCTCTGCTCCGGACGCCCCGGAAGCAGCGGCACAACCCGATCCTGTCGGATGACTGAGATGCGACTCACGCGCGACTCCTCTCTTCCATCATGCACCCGAAGCGGCATCGCGAGGAGATCTCTTCCGGAAAGAGCGGTGCTATGCTGGTGCGCAATTGCCACTTGCTGTCCAGCCTGATCCGTCTGGAGTTCCTGCATGAAGCCGCTCGCACGTCCTGCAGCCTTCGCCCTCGTTGCCTCGTTCGCCCTTTATGCCACCGCGCAGTCTTCTCTGCCCAAGGCTGTATTTACCGCGAAGACGATTGCCATCATCAACGATACGAAGACGGGCGAGGTCTCCGACGGAGCGCTCGATCAGCTGAATCGCTGGGGACACTTCAAGATCATCGACGATCCGGAAACTGCCGACATCGTACTGCGCTTCGACCACAAGAATGAGCGCGACGGCCGCAACACGCAGAAGACCGACGACACCGGTAAAACCACGGACTGGGGCTACACCATGACCTTCTCATCGGAGGTCCACATGCACGCCTATCTCAAAGGATCAGACACGGCGTTCTATTCAACGAAGAGCAGTGACGGAAAGAAGAAAGGCGGACAGGCCTGCGTCAGCAGCTTCGAGGATGCCTGGCTGGCCCAGCGCTAACTGCTGCTCCGCGCAGGGTGACCCGCTTCGGCACCCACCCCCCGCTGGTCGCGATCTACATCGAAACACGCGGAACCGAACGAGATACGTGACACCGAATCTCTCTCTTTCCATGCTTCGCGCGGGAAGAAAGCGAAACTTAAATCTCGGTCACTTCAAGCACAGCCCGCTCGATATTACCGCTCATCACCTCGAGCGGCAGGTCGTTGAAGTCCGTCCCGAAGGGATTTTCCAGCTCGCTGGCCAGCGTCTCGAGCGCGATAAACGTGTACGCGATGAAGGTCGCCATCACCGGCGTCAGCAGCCCGATCGTATCGAGCAGGCCAAAGGGCAGCAGCGCGCAGTAGATGTAGACCGTCCGGTGGATGATGACCGAATACCCATAGGGAATCGGCGTGTTGGCGATGCGCTCGCAGCCGCCAATGATGTTCGCCAGCTCGTCCAGGTTGCGGTCGAAGGCGGACAGCGTCATCTCGCCAAAGCGTTCCTCCCGCTGACGCGCAACCACCCATTCCGCCATCCGCTCTGTCAGTGCGATAGGCCGGAAGCGCGCGGCCTGCAGTCGCGCGCAGGTCTCAGGCAAGAGCAGACGCCCCAGCTCCGGCATGGCATCCGTGCCGCGCAGCTGGTGCTCGAGCGCATGTGGACAGGCCGTCAGCAACGCCGCCCACTCTTTCAGCCTGTCGTCATCGGGATCAAGCCCCGCAAGCGTTCTTCCCTGCCTCGCCAGGGCGCGCAGAGTGTTCATCAGCGCACCCCACAGCTTGCGGCCCTCCCAGAAGCGGTCGTAACTGGCACTGTTACGAAATCCGAGGAAAATAGAGATCGCCACGCCGATCAGCGTGAACGGCGCCACGTTGAGATCGATATGAAAGCGGCCGAGGCGGCCGCCGGTGTAGACCACCGCACACGAGTACAGGAACATGATCCCCAGCCGGGGAAGAATCTCCCTAAGAACCGAGCCCTGCCACTCGAAGAGCATCAGAAACCAATGCTGTTTCCCCTGCCGTTTCATCGTGGTACCGATTTTAACGGGCGTTGGGATCTCTTCGCGCCCGCGTCCCCGCTTGCCGCTGCCTGCTGGCGCAGTTATCCTTGGAGTATGCGGATCCATATCAACCCGGCTTGTCTCTGTCCTGCATGTTGTCCTGTGCCGAGCCGGACACGCGTGTAGCTGCACCCGAATCGCCACACGCTCCGCCCGGCCCACCGCAACGGTGGGCTTTTCATTTTTGAGAACAAAGAGACGAGATGACGCAGACGACACCGACCCCGCAGGCCGCACCGAAAGAGACCAAAGCCCAGCGCATGGAGCGCCTGAAGCGCGAGAAGAACCCCTGGGAGGTCTTCGATGAAGTCCGCACCTTCGCCCGCGAAGGCCGTTCGAGCGTCGTGCCCGAGTGGGCAAACGCCTACTTCAAGTGGTGGGGCATCTACACGCAGGGCGACGGCGCAGGCGTGACCGGCGGCAAGGGCGGCGAAGGGCTGACCACCGAATACTTCATGCTGCGCATCGGTATCCCCAACGGCATACTCAGCTCGCACCAGCTGCGCACCATCGCCGATCTCACGAAGAAGTACGCACGCAATCTCGCCGACATCACCACGCGGCAGAATATCCAGCTGCACTGGCTCACAATCGAAGACATCCCCGAGATCGTCGACACGCTCGACAAGATCGGCCTCTCGCCCAAGGGCGCTTGCGGCGACGTGGTCCGCAACGTGACCGGCTGCCCGCTCGCCGGTGTCGATCATGAAGAGATCGCCGATGCCTCCGGTCTGGCCGTCGAACTCGCACAGGCGCTGGTCGCCAACCCCGAGTTCTACAACCTGCCGCGCAAGTTCAAGATCTGCGCCACCGGGTGCCCGGTGTGGTGCTCGTACCCAGAGATCAACGACATCGCCTTCACCGCCGTGAAAAATGACGTGGGCGAGGTAGGCTACACCGTGCGCGTGGGCGGCGGGCTCTCCAACGAGCCGCATCTTGCCGTAAAGCTGAACGCATTCGTTCGTCCTGACCAGGCTGTCGCTGTCGCCGGTGCGATCACCTCCATCTTCCGCGACCAGGAAGTGCTGCGTGAGAGCCGCGACCGTGCACGCATCAAGTACCTCTTCATGCGTGAGAACTGGACCGCCGAAAGCTTCCTGGAGGAGATTGAGCGCCGTCTCGAAACCAGGTTTGAGCCTGCCGCACCCGAAGTGCTGCCGCAGGACACGCTGCGCGACCACGTGGGCATCCACGCGCAGAAGCAGCCCGGCCTCAGCTATGTGGGCGCATCGGTGCTGCGCGGACGCCTCACGGGCGATCAGCTTGCCGCCGCAGCCGACCTCGCCGAGCAGTACGGCAACGGCCAGCTCCGCGCGACCATCATGCAGAACCTGATCTTCGTGAACATCCACACGTCCGAGGCCGGCAAGCTGGCCGAGGAGCTGGGTAAGATCGGCCTGCAAGTGGACGGCACCAACTTCTGGCGTGGCACCATCGCCTGCACCGGCACCGAGTTCTGCAAGCTCGCCATCAGCGAGACGAAGAGCTTCTCGCGCTGGCTGGTGGAAGAGCTGGAAGGCCGCCTGCCCGGTTTCGATCAGCAGCTCAAGCTGCACGTGACCGGCTGCCCCAACAGCTGCGGCCAGCACTGGATCGCCGACATCGGCCTCGAAGGCAAGAAGGTAAAGCACGAAGGCAAGATGGTCGACGCGTTCTACTTCTGCGTCGGCGGAGCCGTCGGCGCACACGCCGCAATCGCGCGCCCGGTGGGCTATCGTGTCCCGGCGACCGAGGTTCCCGACGCGCTCGAGCGCCTGCTCAATACCTATCTGAACGAGCGTAACGAAGGTGAGAATCTGCGCAGCTACTTCTCACGCCACGAAGCAGACGCCATCCGCGCCCGCCTCGCAGGCGAAGTCCTCGCTCCGGTAGAACGCGACACCGCAACCCGCGCCGGATACGGCGAATAAGCGCTATGAATCTTCTGCCGATTTTTCTTAAGCTCGACCGTCGCCCATGCCTCGTCATCGGCGCGGGCACGGTCGCGCTGCAGAAGATTCCGGCACTGCTGCATGCCGGGGCGATTGTGCGCGTCGTCGCGCCGCAGGTTCATCCTGAGATTGCCGCACTGGCCGCAAGCGGCCACATCACGCTCGAAGAGCGCGGCTATCGCCCGGAAGATCTCGACAATCTCTTTCTCGTCATCGCCGCTACCAACGATTCCGCGGTCAACACGGCCATTTACGAAGAGGCCCTGCGCCGTAACCTGCTCTGCAACTCGGTCGACGATCCGCCGAACTGCGATTTCTACTTCGGCTCAATTGTCACGCGCGGAGACCTGCAGATCGCCATCTCGACCGCGGGCGAAAGTCCAGCCTTCGCGCAGAGGCTGCGCAAGGAGATCGACGCACAGCTCCCGCCAGACATCGGCCCGTGGCTGCGCGACATCGGCGAGCAGAGGCGCGAGATCCTTGAACATTACGAACCCGGGGAAGACCGCAAGCTCCTGCTTCATCAGCTCGCCCAGCGCCCCACCTGCGAGCCTGCTACCTGCCCGGCGCAGAAGCTTGCGCTCGCAGCGAAGCGGGAGGAGGTCCGCGCATGAGGAACGGCCGCGTCTCTCTCATCGGCGCCGGTCCCGGCGATCCTGACCTGCTCACAGTAAAGGCTGCACGTCTGCTGGCCGCCGCAGACGTCGTGCTCTACGACGATCTCGTGCCTGCCGCCATCCTTGCGCTCGCCAACCCGGACGCACTCAACATAAGCGTGGGCAAGCGCTGCGGCACCAAGAAGATCACACAGGAAGAGATCAACCAGCTGATGGTCGAGAAGGCGCAGGAAGGGCTCTCTGTCGTGCGTCTCAAGAGCGGAGATCCGCTGGTATTTGGCCGCGCCGCCGAGGAGATGGATGCGCTCCGCGCGGCGGACATACTCTTCGAAATCGTTCCCGGTATCACTGCGGCCTTTGCCGCAGCAGCCGCCCTGCAGTGCTCGCTGACGGACCGCCGCGCTGCCTCGGGTATCGTCTTCCGCTCCGGTCACCATGCGCCGGACGCCACCCTGCGGCACATCCACGACCCCGCCGCAGCCACACGCATCGTCTACATGCCGGGCCGCGACTTCAACGCCATCGCAGCGGAATGGCGTGCCGAAGGCCTGCCGCCGGAATTTCCGTGCGTCGCGATCTCCCGCGCCGCACAGCCGGATCAGCAGATCGCCGTGAGCACACTCGCCACGCTGCCTGCGACCGAATCCGGCCCCGCGCCGGTACTGTTGCTCGCCGGATGGGTCTTCGCTGAACTGAGCGCGGACGCCTCCGCCATCGAGCCCCTGATCCAGAGCGCGCTCGCGGAGATCGAAACCCCTGCCTAGCGATATCGCGTTCAGCGCCAGCCGAAGGCGCCGCGAAAGTGCTCGAACTCCGGCGACTTTCCCGGCTCGCTGTACACCGACACCACGTCGAAGCGCACCGGGACATCTTCTTTCTGTAACTGCTTCAGATACTCAAAGGCCAGCCGCGAGAGCGTCTTCTGCTTGTCATGATCGACCGCTGCTTCGGCAGGCGCCACGGTGCGCGTCGTCCGCGTCTTCACCTCGATAAAACAGAGCGTATCCCCATCCCATGCCACCAGGTCGAGGTCTCCCCGCGCGCGCGAAGAGCGCCATCGCCGCGCCGTAACGACAAAACCCTGCCGGCGCAGGTGAAAGAAGGCATCCCGCTCACCACGCTCACCCGTCGCCAGGTGCTGCGTCCGCTGTTCGCTCTCCGCGCGCCGCTGCGCAAGCCGCTCGAGCGACGAGAGAGAGCAATCAAAAAGGTCTAGGAGAAACACGCCGCCATTCTGAATGAACGGCGGCGAATCTCATACAGTACTTTGGTTATGGCGCTGTGGAATTTCGCGCCAGCCTAGCGCAGCAAGCGCTCGATCTCTGCGCGCAACTGTTCGGTGATCTCTTCCGCCGAGAGGCCCGGCTCAAAGCGCAACGGCGTGCCCACCACCACCCGCAAGTTCCCGGAGCGGAACCACCGCTCACGCCCAGCCTTCATCGCCCCAAGGCCCGCCAGGGCCACCGGAAGCACCGCGGTCTTCGACTCCTGTACCAGCAAGCCGATGCCGGGCCGGAAGCGTTGCAACGTGCCGTCTGAACGATGCCCCTCTGGAAAGACAAGCACATTGAATCCCCGGTCAAGAGCCTCACCCGTATGCGCGAAACTGCGGCGAAAGCCTGCGCTCCGCGGCAGGGGAAACACATTGAACACCGCCGTCACCACGAGATACGTAAGCGGACCCAGCGTATCGAGAAACACATTTCCGAAACCTCGCCGCGCGCGCCAGTCCTTCAGCATATTCGCTGCCATCGCCGCCGCCATCCGCCGCCGCATCGCGCCCGGTAGCGCGTAAAGAACCAGCGGCATGTCATAAGTGCTCACATGATTGGCAATCAGTAACAACGGCTGTGACGAATAGAGCGGTACCGTCCGCTTCACCTGTGGCGCAGCCAGAAGCCATACCAGCGGGCGCAGCACCGCTTCGATAAAGAGAGCCCGGCCCAGGCGCATCGGCAAGGACCACGGCCAATGCGGATAGAGATCGCGTTCGCGATGCGAAGCTGCCGCCACCGAAGTAGCGGGTTCGGCATCACCTACGGCAGGAACAGCTTCTACTGCAGCCACAGGCGCTGTCCCCGCGACTCCAAGCAGCCTCCGCAGCTCTCCCAGCGTCTCCACCTGCTCCAGCTCCTGGTCGCCCAGAGCTATTCCGAAGCGCTGCTCGAGCTCTGCCTGCACCTGCACGCGTCCCAGGCTATCGAGGCCCAGATCCTCTGCGAGCCGCGCACCTTCATCCTGCCGCGAGGGCTTTGCGCCGGTGATACCGAGAACCGCAGCCAGTACCGCATCGCTATCTGTCACAGATACAGTGGCGTTTTCCTCCACGGAGACAGCATTCACCCACTCTGCCACCTTGCCACGCCGAATCTTTCCTGTTGCCGTGCGCGGGAAATCGAGCTCCGGCCACAGCCGCCAGCGCCGCACCCGCTGGAACTCAGCGAGACTTGTATTTGCTCCTGCGATAGCCTGCTCCGCTTCTTCTCGCGAGCCACGCACCAGCAACACCGCTACTGGCTCCGGCCCACGCTGCGTGGCCTGCGCCACCACCACTGAAGCCTGCACACCGGGCTGCGCATCCAGCGCACGCTCTACATCTTCCGGATGCAGATTCAGGCCCGACGACGTCACGATCATCTGGTTCTTGCGGCCGAGAAATCGTAGCTGCCCGCTTTCGTCGCGCTGTGCCAGGTCGCCAGTAGAAAGCCATGGCGATTCTGCCTGCTCCAACCGTCCGTTGCGCCAGGTCGAAGTCGACACCATGTCGCCGCGCACGCGCACTTCGCCATCCTCGCCAATTTCCACATCGCGTCCCGGCAGCACCTTGCCCATCGTGCCCTTGCCTACCTTGAACGGATGGTTCAGCGAAATCAGCGCGGCGGTCTCGGTCATGCCATAGCCTTGCACCAGCGCGAAACCCAGCGTATTCCAGAACTGCTCAAGATCCGCCGGCAGCGATGCTCCTCCGCAGACGAAAGCCCAGAATTTGTAACCAAATTTGCGATGAATTCCCCGGAAGCGCCACCAGCGCCTCCACACTTTCTCGCCCTGTGCAGCGCCCAGATCCTGCTGAAGCTTTGGGAACTCGGCCAGCAGCGCCTCCCGCAGCAGTTCGAGCACGCGCGGCACCGCGGCCAGCACACTGATGCGCTCACGCCGCGAGATTTCCATCAGGCGCCCGGCCTGCAGGCGCGATTCGAAGTGCACCTCGGCCGCCAGCAGAGGCGGAATCCACAGCGCCATGAATTGCCCAAAGACGTGGCTCAGCGGCAGCGTATGCAGGAACCGCAGCGGATGCACGTACTTCTCATATTTCAGATACTTGCCGATCTCGCGTTCGATCGGCGCGACACTCGCGGCGATGTTGCGGTGCGTATGCACCACGCCCTTCGGCTCCGCCGTCGTGCCTGAGGTGAAGAGAATCTGCAACGGCGTATCGGACCCAAGCGAAGGGTCAGGCTGTTCCGGAGCACTCGCCACTGCCAGCCGCTCGGAAAAGCGCTCGAAGGGTATCCGCTCGCCATCCAGCGACGCGAGCAGTTCCGCATCCCCGACGATCAGCTTCGGCGACGTCTCGGCAACCACTCTGCGCGCGAAATCCGCAGCCCCGGCCGCGTCGAGCGGCACTGCGATCACGCCCCGCAGGATGCAGCCAAAGAAAGCGCCGATCCACTCCGGGCCGTTCGCTCCCCACAGAACAACGCGCTCCCCTGCGCCGACTCCACGCCGCCTCAGCTCTACTGAAAAGCGATCGGCAAGCTTTGCCAGCTCGGCATAGCTCGTCGCTACACGGCGATTGCCGCGATACGTAACAACCGCGGTTGCATTTCCATGACGACGCCAGTCGTCTACCAGGGAGGCCAGTTGCGTGCGCATGCTTCTTCCCCTACGCCCGCGCAAAGTCGATGAAGCCATGTGCCGCGTCCGTGTGCACCAGCTTCACGTCGATCTTGTCGCCCACATCGAGGCCGCTCTTGCCTTGCACCAGCATGCCATCCACGCGCGGAGTGAGTGTACGCACGAACGTTCCATGCTCATTCACGCCGGTCACAATCGCGTGGAAATGCTGGCCGATGCGATTGGACAATGCCACGGCGGCCATGCGCTTCTGCATCGCCCGCTCCAGCTTGCGCTCCGCGGCAGCCTTCACGGTGCAGTTCGCGGCAATGGCAGACAGCTCTTCATCCGTATATGGACTGGGCGCACCCGCGATCATCGCCTTCAGCAGACGCTGCGTTATCAGGTCCGCATAACGACGATTCGGCGCGGTCGAGTGAGTGTAGTCCTCCACCGCAAGGCCGAAGTGCCCCACCGGCTCACCGCCCGACCGTTCGAGCACATATTCGCCGGGACCCAGCAGCTTTACGATGGCCAGCGACAGGTCGGGAAAGCGATCGGGATCCGCCTCCTTGCGCGCGCACAGAAACTCGTTCAGCGAGATCGGATCCGGATCAGCCGGCAGCTCCGTGCCATACTCCGCTGCCAGCGCAACAATGCGATCCCAGCGCTTCGGCACGCGCACTACGCGACGGATCGAAGCAATCCTGTGCGCTGCCAGCGTCCGCGCCACCACGCCGTTCGCCGCAATCATGAAGTCTTCGATCAGCTCCGTTGCAGGATTGCGCAGTTCGCTTCCGAGATGAATCTCGTCACCCTTGATCGTAGATTGCGTTTCGGCCAGATCGATGTTGAGCGCACCATGCTTCACGCGCTCGGCACGGAGCCGCTGCGCGATGCCATCCTGCAGCCGTAGTTGTTCCTGCAACTCAGCAGAAGCCGCAACCTTCTCGGGAGCCTCACCTCGCCCGGCCAGCCATGCGCCCACAGCGGGATACGCAAGCTGCGCCTTGTTCCTCACGATCGCCGGATAGATGCGGCTCTCCGCAATACAGCTCTCGGTGCGGCAGACATTCGCGTCGAGCACGAACTCCGTCACCATGCACAGCCGGTCTTCGCCTTCGAGCAGCGACGTCAGTCCCGTCGAGAGCTCCTCGGGCAGCATGGGGAAGTTCTTCACCCCGGTATAAAGCGTCGCCGTCTCCTGCTGCGCATAGCTATCGATGGCCGAGCCCTTCGGCGCGTAGGCATCCACATCGGCAATGCCGATGCGCACCCGCGTACGGCCATCCGGCAGCGTGTCTGCGTACTCAATCTGGTCCAGGTCACGCGAAGTATCGTTATCGATCGAGGACCATAGCAGGCCGCGTAAATCTTCGGCTCTCGGGTTCAGAGGCATGGGCCGCGAGAGGATCTGTTCGACCTCGGCCTTCACCTCCGCCGGAAAATCCGGCTCGAATCCCTGCTCAATCACTGCCTGCCGTGCTGCCGCTGCGAGGTCAAACTGCGCGCCCGTATGCATACGCCTCAACCCTAGCACGTGGCCGCACTCCCGCGCATCCGGAGCGGCCAACAGGCCCGTCGTTACGATGCATCGCGATCGAGGTGGCCGAGGCTCGCCCGCGCCGCATCGGCCACCGCAGCGTCCTCGCAGGCCAACACCAGCGCCTGCCGGACCACGGACAGGTCCATTCGCTTGCGCAAGGCAGCCAGTTCCCCAAGACACTCTGCCGCAGCGCATCGAATCTTCGCATGCGGCGAGGCCAGTGCCGCAAGGCAGACCTCCTGCGCCTGCTTCCAGTCTTCGTTGCTCTTTACCGCGGAGTTCAGCGCCTTCGCCATTACGCCCGACTTCGCGCCATCCAGATTTGCGCCGTGCAAGGCCTCGAGCAGCTCTCGCAGCGGGATTCCCTCGGGCGCACTCCATCGTCTCTCGCTCGACATAGATCCTCTCTCTTTGTTTGACACCACGGTTATGCCGGATGTTGCGCCTTCAGATCCTTTAACAGCGCGTCGATATGTTCTTCGCGTTCGAGTGCCGCAAAGCGGTCCTCTAGCGAGTCTCCGCCCGCAAGCTCTCCGTGCGCGACATTCTCCGCCTCGGCGCTAACAATACGCGTACGCATCTTCTGCAGGCTTGCCGCGTGATCCTTCGCGTCAGCCTTTTGCTGTGCCTGGTGCGCGCGTCCCACCACCTTCGCCCGCCGATGCTGCGCGATCAGCATCTCGCAGCGCGAGCGCGTCTCGGCCAGCTTCTGCTCCAGCTTGCGCAGGGTCGATTTCAGCGTCTCGGCCTCGGTCTTCTGATCCTCAAGCTGCTCGGCGAAGCCTTTCGCCATCTGCTCGCTGCTCAACACACGCTCCAGCGCCGCACGCGCCAGGTCGTCAGCATCCTTTTTCACCGCGAGCTCGGCCTTGCGCTTCCACTCCTCGGCGGCAGCCTCGTGCTCTTTCCGCTTCTTATCGAGCACATGCTGATCGGCAAGCGCAATCGCCACCTGCGTCTTCACCTGCATCAGCTGGTTCTCCATGTCGAGAACAAGCTGCTTCATCAGCTTCTCGGGGTCTTCGGCCTTATCGACCAGGTCATTGAGATTTGCCCGCAACAGCGTCGCTACCCGCTCCAGCAGTGCCATATCGTCCTCCTTCGCGTGAATGAATAAAAGGGATGCCGCGGCGGAGACTCTCTCTCCGCCGCGGCTGTAGAGTTACTTCACTTCAGGCGACGAGCCATTACCATTCGGACGTGGCTTCATCGCGGTCACATTCGACATCAGCTCGCGCATATCCATGCCCGAAAGAGCCTCGAAGAGCGCCGGAACCTGCGCGGCGATCTTCGTGAAGTCGCCGGTGAGCTTGTTCACGCCCGTCGCACCGTCGTTGCCGGTCGAGACGATCGTGACCTTGTCCACCTTCGAGAGCGGTTCGGACATCGCGCGGACCACGTCGGCCATGTTGGTGATGATGCGATCCACCACCGCGGCCTGGTTCCACTCCTGGTACGCCTCGGCCTTCACGTTCATCGCCTTCGCCTCGGCCTCGCCCTTCTGGAAGATCACCGCAGCCTCGGCCTCACCCTGCATGCGGATCGCCGACGCACGTCCTTCGGCTTCCATGGCAAGGCGCGTCTTCTCAGCAGCGGCCAGCGCTTCAATCCGCTGACGCTCCACTTCGGCCTGCTTCAGCACTGTCGAGATGAGCTCCTTCTCGTGACGCAGAATTTCCGCTTCCTGCACCTTGATCTGCTGCTCCTTCTCCACCTGCTGCACCTTCACCTGCTCTGCGGTCACCTGCTGCTGCATGATGTTGGTCTGGATCTCGTAGGCCTTATCAGCCTGCGCCTGCTGGCGGCGGCTCTGCTCCTCGTACTGCGCCTTCTGGATATCGAGGTCGCGCTGCGCCTCGGCCTGGCGTGCAAGCGACGCTGTCTCTGCGATCACACGCTCCTGGTCCGCTGCAGCCTTCGCTACCGCCGACTCGCGCAGCGCATTCGCGCGGCGAATGGCAGTATCGCGCTCGGCCTCGGCCGCGGCTACGTCCGCATCACGGCGAATACGCACGATGTCCGGACGGCCCATGTTGGTGATGTACTCGTTCTTGTCGCGCACTTCTTTGATCGTGAACGACACCACCTCCAGGCCCATCTTGCTCAGGTCGTCCGAGCAGGTCGAGCGCATGCGGTCGGCCACCATCTCCGGCTCCTTCACAATCTGCTCCACCGTAAGCTGACCGATGATGCCGCGCAGATGGCCTTCCATCACCAGGCGAATCAGGCCTTCACGCTGCGACGGCGTCTTGGTCAGGAACTGTTCGGCCGCCGTCAGGATCGACTCCTGGTCGCTGCGCACCTTGATCTGCGCAACAGCTTCCACCGTCACGGCCACGCCCTGCCTCGTGTACAAATCCTGCTGCGGCGCAACGTCGAAGCCCATCAGTTCGAGCGAGAGCTCACGGCAGTTCTCCACCATCGGGAAGATCACCGTGCCGTGGCCCTTGATCACGCGGGGTCCGCGAAAACCATAGACGATCAGCGCTTCGTTCGGGCCCGCCTTGCGAAACATCTTCGCAAGCATCGCGAGCAACAGAATCACAGCCAACAGAGACAATCCAACGATCACAACGACAGTATTTGTCATAACGGCCTCCTGATCCTTTCCATCAGGAAAACAGCAAATTCGGTTTAGACCTCTACCTCTGAAACTTCACTTGCCAGACAATTCGGGCCAGGGCGCTACACCCTATCTCCTGCGCCCTCGAGTTCATCCCACCGGCGAACCCAGGCGATGCCCTGCTCATAACGCATCACCACCACTTCGGTTTCGCGAGAGATGGCCTGCCCATCCTCGCTGCGGGCCACGGCGAAACGCCGCGCGCCGTTCTGCGAATACTGAATCTCCCCCGTGCCGTGCTCATGCACTGTGCCGGTCACCTTCGCCAGCACGCCGACGATATCGGTATCCGCCGCGGTCAGTTCGCGCTCCCGCGGCAGCAGCACCTTGGTGAGAAACCAGAACAGCACCGCACCGCCCGCAAGTCCCGCAATCGTCGCGGCTCCCAGTACTATCGGCGTCAGAAACCCACCGTAGCGATGCAGCAGATACCCGCAGCCTCCGAACCAGCTGAGAAAGCCTGCGATCGTAAAGCCGTTGATCGGGCTCACGCTGTGACCGCTGCTGCCATGTGCATGTCCGGCATGGAGATGAACATGTCCGAAATGCAGGTGCGAGAACATCCCCAGGCATGACAGCACCGTGAACGACAGCCCCAGCGCAAAGCACACCAGGTAAAACGCCTCCCACGGAAATGCTCCGCTCATACTCCGGACTCCTTTCCAGTCCGCTTCTTCTTCACCACCGCTTCTGGCTCGTGCCTCGATGGCCGCAGCACCTCGAGCAGCCGTTCCACCAGCCCCGGCGCCTCGATCACCGCCTCCATCAGCAGCAGGCACTCCCGCGTGTTCTGGTGCTTGGCCAGCGTCAGCAACGCCTGCCTTAACGGCGCGTCCCTGCGAAAGCGTTCCGCGCCGCCCACCAGCCACAGATCCAGCTTGTCTTCCAGCGTCCGCGCGTCGCTCATCAGCTCTGCGTGGTAGCCTTCCGGATCGTCGACCAGGTAGCCAGGATGCACTTTGAAGAACTTCGCAAGAAGCTGGCGGGTGGCATTGGTCAGGTGCGGCCTTGCCCCGCTCTCGATCTGCGAGAGGTAGCTCTGGCTCAGCGATCCGCCCACTTCGGCCTTGATCGCCTTCACCAGCTCCTGCTGCGTCATGGCGCGTTCCATGCCGCGCAGGTTTCCCTCCACCTCGCGCAGGTAACGGATTTTCTCACCCAGCTTCATTGCGTCTTCCTTGCCTTTCCTCCACGGCGCCCGGGTTCGAGCCGCCTTGGTTTGCTTCGGTACATCAGACCGCCGTATTGCAATCCGCAATAACTCTATCGCTGATTGCAATTTTCGCAAGAAAACCTTGGTAACCTTTCCACTCCCGTCCGGAAGCCGCCCGAAATCTTTCTGTTGCGGCTTTCTAGTTTCTTCATTATTTTTGAAGAAATGCTTGGGCAAACGAAAGACCAGACATCGCTCGGCGAACTCGAACTGCTCATCCTGCTGGCGCTCGTCCAGCTTGGTGATCAGGCTTACGGCGTCAGCATTGCCCGCGAGCTGACCCGCTATCGCGGCCGCGAGATGGCATTGGGCAGCATCTACGCGGTGCTCACGCGGCTCGAAGAGCGCGAGCTTGTACTCTCCATGCTCGGCGAGCCTACTCCCGAACGCGGCGGCCGCGCCAAGCGCTATTTCGAGCTCACGCGCGAAGGATTGCGGGAACTTCATCGCACCCGGCGGGTTCTAACCGAACTATGGCGTAAGCTCCCAGCCCTGGATCCAGCGCTCTAAGGAGAAACCTTGTGAAGCTACCGCCTCTCACCCGCTGGCTGTTAAGGCACTGCACTCCTGCTCCAATCCAGGACCAGCTCGCCGGCGATCTTCTCGAAGAGCTGCACGCGGGCCGCTCGCGCTTCTGGCTGTGGCGGCAAACATTGACCGCCGTCGTCATCGGCAAACGCCCAGTGGCGATGCACTATGCGCAGGTCGCGCTCTTTTCATTCGTTGCGTGCATCCCCATTCCGATGCTCATGATGAGCTGGCATCACAATGCCTTCTTTCAGACAGTCTGGGAGCGTGCGATTCAACTCGACTGGCCCACCTCGGCCATCACCACTCTGCTGCTTGAGCTCGCGCCTGTGCTCCTGCCGTTCTGGGCTGCGATCGCCATCTACGTTCTGTTCCTCTCTACCAGGCGCCGCGCGTTCCCAGCCATCCTCCGCGGTTGCCTGACCACGCTTCCGGCCTTTCTCTTCGCAGGCTTTCTGCTGATGCATGTCTTCGGGCTACACGGCACTCAGCACAGAGCCATGCCAGGGAGAGAAGCCCTTCCCCCGCTCTCGCTCCCGGCAGTTCTTTACTTTGTGCCCAGCCTCTTTCTCTCCCTCATCGCGGCCCTGCCGTTGCCGCCCAGACAGGCACTTCGCACAGCCCGATAGCACGATCCAAAGCACGATATCCCGACAGCGAGTTGCCGCCATGCAGACGCTCCGAGAATCCGTCCCCGAAACCACCTCCGATTCCGCCTCCCTGCGCGCCGTCTCCTTTGCAGGCACCTTCGCCGCACTCACCGCATCGCTGCTCCTCTGCCGCGTACCTGAGGCGCATCCCGGCACGCTCTCCGTGCATGCTCTTCTCGTCACCGCCTGCAAATATCTCTTCGTGCCGGCCATCGTCGGTCTCGGCGCAACGTGGCTTTACTTCCAGTTCTCCGTCCCGTTGCCTGCGAAGGTCTTTCGTTCGCTGATCCGCTGCCTCTGCGAAGCGTGGCTCTTCTTCCCTGCCTTCACACTTCTGCTCTGGGAGAACTCGCCTGCCCTGCTCGCGCTCGCTCCGATCGCCGCCATCGCCGTCACCCTTTCGCTCGAACGATTTCTTCCCGCACCACCGGAACCCGCGCTCCTCGCATCCGGCCAGATCTTCGCCACGCCTCCGCCTCTGCCCTCGCGCGGCCGCGCCCTCTTCACTGCACTCGCGCTCGTAGCCGCCATTGCCGAGACCGCGGACGACGATCTCGCAACCGCGGGCTTCATCCTTGCTCTCGTCTCGTATCTCCTCATACGGCAATGGAGCACCCTGACAAAACGCAATGACACCCTCAGTCCGCAGCAGGAACGTTCTCCCGAACACCCTCCCGGACCAGTCCCTCCCGGTCCAGTCCGTCTCGGCACCAGCCTCATCCTCGCGTTGCTGCTCACCGTGGTTGCCCTGCTGCCCTGGCTCAGCAGCAGACGCCTCTCTGCGCATATGCTGCTCGGCCCGGCTCCCGATGTGAAGAATCAAAGCCCGGCACATGCCGACGCACCCATGCTGGCCGCCGACGGCTGGCACGCCATTGCGCTGTGGCCATTTCCGCCGAAGAAGGACAAACTTCCTCCCATCCCGCACACCTCGCTGCAGGCCGCTGCGAACTTCACGCGGCCGCTCGTTATCCCCTTCAACGGCGCGTATCGCTACTTCCAGACCACCGGCGCGTGGAGGCCTGAGCGAGCGCACACCGCGCACGGCAGCCCGCTCAATGTCGACATCCACTCCGTCGGCGCAGAGCCCCTCTTCGAAGAAGCACACCAACTCCTTGCGCAGCCGATCGAGACCAGCTGCTGCCGCTCCATCGAGGTCACCATCCGCAACGGCGACAACAGCCACGGCGGTGTAGTCCTCGGCCTTGTCCTGAGAGACTCCACGCAGCCTGAGCTGCCACCGGATCCCTACAATCCGCATCCCGCTTACACCGTGAACGGCCCGCGCAGTGAAGTGAGCGAGCTCGCGCTCACGCCGCAGCCCGTCATGACCAGCTTCCCCACCGGCTTCACCATCAAAGCCGCGCCGGTTTCGGAAACACTCACCTTCAACATCCCAGCGCAGCCGCGCCTGCGCCGCTTTGACGAGATCAGCGTTGTCTTCCTGCCTGAAGCCAGGCGCTCCGAAAGCGGCGCGAAGATCGCCGTGCAAGAGTTCCAGCTCATTCCGCGATGACGCGCGACTGCGTCTGGCGATCCCACGCTATTCCCAATCTCCGCATGAGTCCCTGCGCGTCCTTCGGAGCACGCACCTTCGCATCGTTGTCGAAGTAGACGAAAACATCGCGGCCGGACTTGCGCTTCGCCGCCTCCTTCGCGCTCGCATGACGTCCTTTTACGTCGCCGCCCGCAGCCCACCTGTGAATGCGATCCGCCCACGTATCCAGTGCCTTCGGCCCATAGCCGCTCTTGTACAACTCTTCTGATCCATGCAGACGCAGGTAAAGAAAATCCGCTGTCACATCCATCAGCAGCGGCCACTCGACGGTGTCGGCGCATACCAGCGCCACGTTGTACTTGCGCAGCAGCCGGATGAACTCCTCGCAGACGAAGCTTTCATGCCGCACCTCCATCGCATGACGCAGCCTCTGCTTCTTCTCTGGTTGAAGAAAGGCGCGTCCTCGCAGACGTGCCTCGTGTCCGCGCGCCAGCTCCGCCGCCTGCAACGTATCGCGCGGTAGTAGCTGCAGAAAGGGCTCGATGACCTCAGGCTTAAATATGAAATTCGGCGGAAGCTGCCACAGCATTGGACCGAGCTTCTCCCCAAGCGCCAGCGGCCCCGAGGCGAGAAAGTTCGCCAGCCCCTGCTCTGCATCCCGCAGCCTGCGCATGTGCGTGATATAGCGCGAGCCCTTCAGCGCAAAGACGAAGTCCCGCGGCGTTGCGTCGCGCCAGGCCTCGTAACTCGCTGGCCGCTGCAGGGAGTAAAAACTGCCGTTGATCTCAATCGAGGGGAAATGCTCGGCCGCATAAGCAAGCTCACGCTTCTGCGGCAGCCTTTTCGGATAGAACACGCCGCGCCAAGGCGCGTACGTCCATCCCGAAATACCGATGCGAATGCGGCCTGCCATGCCTGTTAGGAATACAGACACCCGGTGCCGGGTGGCCCTCGCCTTCGATCCTGTCAAGACTCGGCTAGCCCGATATCCCCTGCAAACATCGCCCCTGCCGCAAGTTAGCAGCCAACCGTCGCTGGCATGGAATTTCCCGCTTCCGCCCTACCATGGAATTAGGGACATACTTCCTCCAAAGAGCGCGGCCTGCGGGTCGCGCTCTTTCTTTTTGTCCTCACCGCGGAGGGAGAGAGACACAAGGAGATAGACCATGACCAACATCCTCAAGAAGTTCGGCATCGGCATCGCCGACTTCGGCAAGTGGATCGCCGAGGCGATCACCGCCACCGTGCACCTGGCCGAGAAGATCGAATCGATCCTGAAAGCCGCCAAACCGCTCGAGCAGCCCTTTGTGGAAGGCCTCGCGACCGTCGTCGGCGATGTCGAAGCGCTCATCGCTGCATCGGGCACCGCTGTCTCGGCCAACGGCCTCAACTTCGCCGCCGACACCGCTGCGTACCAGCACTTCCTCGCGCTCGTCGCCGACTTCAGGAAGCTCGCCCCGATCGTCACCGAGGCTCTCGACATTCTTGAAGGCAAGCCTGTTTCGACCGCGGCCTCCACCGCAACAACCAGCACCACGGCAGCCGGCTAAGCAGCAAAAAGCCCGGCCATCTTCGGCCGGGCTCTTCTGCTCCTGATTTTCTTACTCTTTCGTCCCTGAGGGCTTGGGAATCGCCTGCCCCAGCGGGACCGGCTTGCCAAAATCCGGCGTGCCATCTGCGTTCCAATGCACTGGCTGCGCCCGCGGCGACCGCTTGCCGTCGCATCCCTCGTCCGCCTCCGGATTTGCGTGGTAGATGATCCAGTCCTCTTTGCCGTCCGGCGACTGAAAGAACGCGTTGTGCCCCGTCCCGAAGGCATGCGCCTCAGGGGACTGGCGGAAGACCGGATCCGGCGACTTCTTCCACGACCTTGCATCGAGCAGGTCGCTCGATTGCTCAGCCGAAAGCATGCCCAGCTCGTAATAATTCGTCCAGCAGCCGCTCGCCGAGTAGACCAGGAAAATCCTGTTGGCATGTTCAAGAATTTCCGGCCCCTCGTTCACATCCACATGCGGCACGGGAACGATCCGGTTCTGCGGATCGAGATCGCCGACCTTCTCCCACGGATACTCCGGCGTCGACAGGCGCACGCGCTTTCCCTCGATCGTCCAGGGATTTTTCAGCCGTGCGATGTAAATGTTCTGCACGCCGTTCGTATCCCCCGGCCAGCCCGCCCAGATCACATAGTTCTTCCCGCCTGACGTAAATACCGAAGGATCGATCGCCCACTTGTCCGAGCCGTCGTCGAGCTTTCCCTTCATCGTCCACTCACCCTTTGTCGGGTCGGGCGAGGCATTCTCAAGTACCCACACGCGATGCCCTTCGTTCTCGCCTGCATCCGCCGCAAAGTAGAGGTACCACTTGCCGTCGAGCCAATGCAGCTCCGGCGCCCAGAGCTCCTTTGAATAGGGCCCCGTCGACGGCGGCGTCCACACCACCGTCTTCTCCGCGTTCCGCAGATCGGTGATGTCCCGCGTCTTCCAGATCGTCAGGTTCGAGCCGGTCGAGTTCATGTAGTAATAAAAGCCGTCCCGCGAGGTCACCCACGGATCGGGGCCAACGGACAGCAGAGGATTCGTGAAAGTCGCCGCCGACTGCGCGACAGCAGCGGGTATGGAGCACAGACAGGCAAGCACGACAGGCAGCAGCCGTTTCATTTTTGTCCTTTTCGTACGGGAAGTGCTTTCTTGCGCGACGCCAGACTACACCCATCCCGCCGCGGCCCGCATCTCAAGGGAGAAAGCCGCACGCACGCTCCCGGCACCCATTCGCCTCTACCAAGGAGACTTCGCATGTCTTTGCTCCCTCAAGGGAATCAAGACGGGCTCGCAGGCCGCACCGCCATCGTCACCGGATCCAGCTCAGGCATCGGCCAGGGCATCGCACTTCGCCTTGCCCGCGAAGGCGCGAATGTCGTGATCAATTACGCGGGCCATGCCGAAAGCGCCGAAGAGACGCGCCGGCAGGCCGAGGCCGCGGGCGCGAAGGCCATCGTCGTTCAGGCCGATGTCTCGAAGGTCGACGCGGTCCGCACTCTCGTCGACGAAGCATGGAAGGCCTTCGGCAGCGCTGATATTCTCGTCAACAATGCAGGCATGGAAAAAAAGTCCGATTTCTGGGAGACATCCGAGGAAGACTACGACCACGTTCTCGGCGTGAACCTTAAGGGACCGTTCTTTCTCACGCAAGCCTTTGTGCAGAGGCTGCGCGCGGCCAAAAAGCCCGGCCGCATCATCAACATCAGTTCGGTGCATGAGGATATGGCCTTCCCCGGCTTTGCCACCTACTGCGCCAGCAAAGGTGGCGTGCGCATGCTCATGCGCGACCTCGCCGTCGAGCTTGGCCCGCTCGGCATCACCGTGAACAACGTCGCGCCCGGCGCCATCATTACGCCGATCAACAAGTCGCTCCTCGAAGACAAGCCCAAGCTCAATGCCCTGCTAGCCAACATCCCTCTTGGACGTCTCGGCTCCGTCGACGATGTGGCGAACCTCGTCGCGTGGCTCGCTTCCGACGAGGCAGCCTACGTCAACGGATCGACCTTCACCATCGATGGCGGCCTTTCCCGCAATTATCACGAGCAGTAACTACACCTGTTAAGGAACGAGTACCCATGCACACCTTTCGCATCTGGGCTCCGGCCGTAAAGTCTGCCTCTGTCCTCATTGATGGAACGAAGACTCCACTTACCCAACAGGAAGGCGGTTGGTGGCAGGCCGACGTGGCTTCCGCTGCCCCCGGCACGAACTACCAGTTCCTCCTCGACGACGATGATTATGCTGTCCCCGATCCGCGTTCGGCATGGCAGCCCGAAGGCGTGCACTGTCCCTCGCGTGTCTACGATCAGAACGCCTTCGCCTGGACCGACACGAACTGGAAGCCTCCTGCATGGCCCGCGGCTGTCGTCTATGAGCTGCACATCGGCACCTTCACCGTGGCGGGTACACTCGACGCTGCCATCGAGCGCCTCTCGTATCTCAAGGCTCTCGGCATCACGCACGTCGAGCTCTGCCCCGTAGCCAGCTTTCCCGGCGCGCACGGATGGGGCTATGACGGCGTCGATCTCTTCGCCCCGCAGGAATCCTACGGCGGACCCGACGCGCTCAAACGCTTCGTCGATGCCTGCCACGCGCAGGGCATGGCCGCAATCCTCGACGTGGTCTACAACCACTTCGGCCCCTCGGGAAACTACGTAGGCCGCTTCGGCCCCTACTTCACCGCCAACCACCACACGCCCTGGGGCGATGCGGTGAATCTCGAAGACGGCGGCAGCCACGAGGTACGCCGCTTCTTCATCGACAACGCACTGCTATGGCTGCGCGACTACCACTTCGACGGCCTGCGCCTCGACGCCGTGCATGCCTACATGGATCGCTCCGCTATCAATTTTATGGAGCAGCTCTCCATCGAGGTCGCCGCGCTCGAAGCCGAGAAGGGCCGCGAGTATGTGCTCATCGCCGAGAGCGATCTCAACGATCCGCGGATCATCGCTCCGCGCGACGAGAATGGCTATGGCCTCGATGCGCAGTGGAGTGACGACTTCCATCACGCCATCATCGCGCTCCTTACCGGCGATCGCGGCGGCTACTACGCCGACTTCGGCACCGTCGCCGATCTTGCCAAGGCCCTGCGCCACGCGTTTGTCTACGACGGCCAGTTCTCGAAGTATCGCGACCGCAATCATGGCCGCCCCGCGGCAGGCGTGCCCGGCTGGCGCTTCCTCGGTTACGCGCAGAACCATGACCAGGTGGGCAATCGCGCGCAGGGCGAACGCCTCTCGCACCTCACCACGGAAGGCCGCACGAAGATCGCCGCCGCACTCGTCCTCACCGCGCCCTTCGTGCCCATGCTCTTCCAGGGCGAGGAGTGGGCCGCGTCCACGCCCTTCCAATACTTCACCGATCACGAAGACAAGGAGCTCGGTCGCCTCGTCTCTGAAGGCCGCAAGAAGGAGTTCGGCGCCTTTGGATGGGATCCCGAAGACGTGCCCGATCCGCAGCATCCCAGCACCTTCGAGCGCTCGAAGCTTCACTGGGAAGAGCTCTCCGATCCCGCGCATGCAGAGATGCTCGACTGGTACAGGCAGCTCATCGCCCTGCGCCGCGCCACACCGGAACTCACCGACGGTGCGCTCGATCAGGCGGAAGCTGCCTTCTCTGAAGAGGACAAGTGGCTCACAATACGCCGAGGCTCTGTCTTCGTGGCCCTCAACCTCGGCAAAGGGGCGCGCACCATCACCGCCCCAGCCACGGCGCATGCACTCGCGCTCTCGGAAAACACGATTGCTCTCGAAGGCACGGAAATCACTCTGCCGCCCGACAGCGTCGCAATCGTGAAACTCTCATAACGAAAGGGCCAGCAGGGTATTGCGATCACTTTATCCTGCTGGTCTTTTTCGCAAGCACCGGCACTGCATCCGGATCAGTGCAACTGAGTTTTAGCGCAAAGGCTTCGGCCACGGATTCAGCTTGGATTCAGGATCAGGCAGCTACCCTCACAGCATGGCCCTTTGTTCCGCTGCCCGCATCTCTTCTCGGCTGATCCTCCCATGGCTCTTCTCGATCTCCTGCCTTCCCGGCTTCGCGCAGGATGAGACACCCCAGCAGATCGTGAAGGATCTCGCTTATAACGAGGTGCAGGACCGCGCCCAGCAAAGCCACTGGCTCTATCACGTGGAACGCAATGCCGAAGGCCACACCCGCTCCGAAATCCAGGTCGAATCAGCCGCTGGCCCGGTCTTCCGCCTGCTCGCTCTCGACGGCCAGCCACTGACCCTGGAGCAACGCAAGGCCGAAGACGCCCGCCTCGCAAACTTGATCGCGCATCCCGATCAGCAGAAGAAGAGCGCGCAGGCCCATGAGCAGGACGAGGAGCGCCTGCAGCGCCTCACCGCCCTTCTGCCCGAAGCCTTCACCTATACCGAAGCGAGCCGCGACGCGAAGACCATCCGCCTTCTCTTTGTGCCGAACCCCGGCTTCCATCCATCCAGCATGGAGGCTCGTGCCTTCGCCGGCCTATCCGGCATGCTGGAGATCGACGCCGCGCAGAAGCGGCTCGTGCGTCTCGATGGCACGCTGATTCATCCAGTCGACTTTGGCTTCGGCCTGCTGGGCCGCATCGAGCAGGGCGGTACCTTCACCCTCGCACGCACGCCCGTCTCATCCACACATTGGAAGACCAGCCGCATCGCCGTCCATGTGGATGGACACATCATCCTCTTCAAGAGCGTCAGCAAGCAGCAGGACGAAATCCGTTCGGACTTCCATCCCGTGGCCGATCACCTCACGCTCGCAGAAGCCGTGAAGAGGCTCGACGAGGCCGCACAACCCGCACCCGCGCAATAAGCCACCGGATCGGTTACGAATTAAAGATCCTTCGGACCTTCGTTCAACTCCGGCGCCGGTTCGGAGAGCAGTCCGTGCAGGTCAAGGCGGCGCGAATACATGGCCAGGTCGCCATTCGCCTTCCGCGGCCACTCCGCCTGCGGCCGATCCCAGTACAGCTCCACGCCGTTTTCATCCGGATCGCGCAGGTAGATCGCCTCACTCACGCCGTGGTCGGCCGCGCCATCAAGCTGGATGCCCGCGCGCAGCACCCGCCGCACCGCATCAGCCAGAGCAACCCGCGTGGGATAGAGAATCGCCGTGTGATAAAGCCCGGTCGTGCCCATCGGGGGAGGCGAACCGCCCAGGCTCTCCCAGGTGTTCAGCCCGATGTGGTGGTGATAGCCGCCGGCCGAGAGAAATGCTGCTTCCGAGCCGAAGCGCTGCGTCACCTCGAGTCCCAACACCCCGGAATAGAAGCGTATGGCGCGGTCGAGATTCGCGACCTTCAGATGCACATGCCCGATCCGCACACGCGGATCTGCCTGATACGGCGGCTGCTCACTCATCCCACTACTGTACTGGTTGGAAAGAGCGCGAAAAAAACCAAAGGGCGCGGAATCCTCCGCGCCCTTTATGGCCTGTTGCTGCACGTTTGTGAATGTTGATACGACTTAGGCTGCGGCCTGCTCGCCGAGGGCGGCCTTGGCCTGACCCACCAGCGCCGTGAAGGCGGCTGCGTCGTTGATCGCGATCTCGGACAGCATCTTGCGGTCCAGCTCCACACCGGCCTTCTTCAGGCCGTTGATCAGCTGCGAATAGCTGATGTTGTTCAGCTTGGCGGCGGCGTTGATACGCACGATCCAGAGCGAACGGTACTGGCGCTTCTTCTGCTTACGGCCGCTGTAGGCGAACTTCAGGCCGCGCTCGACGGCTTCCTGGGCTGCCTGGTAGAGCTTCGATTTGGTAAGGAAATAACCACTCGCCCGCTTAAGAATCTTTTTGCGGCGATCACTGCGCTTTGTTCCACGTTTGACGCGGGGCATTGCTTGTTCTCCGTTTCAATTTCGGTTGCGCGGCTGGAGGCAGGGAACACAGGTTCCGGAACCTCTTCACTCGCTGGTGAATCCCAATCTCTCGGACATTCCGCTCTGGAACATCCGGGGGCCGTTCCTACCGGCCCATGTACGTTTCGAGCCTAGGCTCGAGGCGTACCGATCAGGCGTAAGGAATCATGCGTGCAACCTTCGCGTGGTCGGCATCCGAGACCAGGGCGGAATGGCCCAGCTTGCGCTTGGTCTTGGTTTCCTTCGACGTGAGGATGTGACGCATCTTCGACTGACCGCGGACGATCTTGCCCGTGCCGGTCTTCTTGAAGCGCTTCGCGGCGCCTTTATGGGTCTTCAATTTGGGCATGGTTATCCTGCTTGAAAAGAACGTGCGTGCAACATCAACCAGTATAAGGCAACCGGGCCGGCTTGGCCAGCACTTCCCCGCCCTTCACCCCGCCAGAACAAAAACCGGGCAGAGAGCCTGCGCTCTCCGCCCGGTTCCGTTCCGTTCCGATTAGGTTTGCCCTACTGGACCGTGACCGTGAGCGTATTCGACGCCGAGGAGCCCGGATTCACCGATCCCAGGGTCACCGTTGCCGACTTCGCCACATCCGAGGCAGGAATAGCAACCGTTACCTCGGTCGCGCTCACCCAGGTCGTAGTCCGGGCCGAGCCACCCCAGGTCACCGTCGCCCCGGGCAGGAAGCCCGAACCGGTCACCGTGAGCGTCTGGTTGCCGCTGCCCGCGGTGATGGTGCTGGCGCTCACCGAGCTGAGCGTCGGCGCGCTGGTCGCCACCGCCTCAGCTGGAAGCACGAACGGTCCCCGCAGCAGCAGGATCTGCGACGTCGGGTTGCCGGAACTATCCTCGCTGGGCAGGATATAGGCCAGTCCGTCCTGCCCCCAGCGCGTGCCCGGAACCGCAACCTCTCCGCTGAAAGGCACCTGTACCTGGGTATCCAGAGTGTAGTGCTGTGTATCAAAACGCTGCAGGTACATGCCGAACTCGGTGGAACCACTCACAACCGCAGCGAATGCTTTGTTCTCCACCTGATAGGGCACGATACTGCCGGCATAAACGTAGTTGCTGTACGGCATCTGCGTACCTACCGGCAGCAGACCGAGTTGCGAGGGAGGTGTGGTCGAAGGATTGACCAGGCCACCACCCGCCCCAAAGACCACATCGTCGTCGAGAGCGATCTTGCCGCTGAAGCCTCCCATGCCGTTCAACGTGGTGCCATCCACCAGGGTCACGCCGTTGGCATCGATGGTGTACCGATAGAACTCGGCGCCGGAGGTGTAGCCGTCGTAAGCATAGAAATGCGTGGCATCCGCGAAGACCGGGAAGTCTCCGGAATAGCCGCTGCTGACGTTCTTCCTGAAGGCGCTTGTGCTCCCAGAGATATCGAGCACCCCGATCCCATAGAAAGACTCCAATTCGACGGCCAGACTTGTATCCGAACCCGGCACCGTCGCGATAGCCTCCGCTGCCACCCCTGAAGGCTCACTCGACGCACTGGTAGGGAGAGGCACCGTGAGATCAAGCGCCTGGGTCTGCAGGTTGAAGCGTCCCAGGCTATCCGCGCCGCTCAAACCGATGTACATGTAGTTGCCGTCGCTGGTCTCCGAAAGCAGGTTCGGTTCGCTGCCTACCGTAACCGGCGTGCCCACTGCGCCCGTTGTCGGATCGATGGAGACGATACTGTTGCCGGTGAGCTGCTGCGAGGTGCTGGGAAGCACAGCGTAGAGCTTGCGGCCGTAAGCGTCATAGGCCATGGCATTGGCCGGCACACTTACGAGCTGATAGATCGTGAACGGCAGCACGGACGAAGTGCCACCGCCGGGCGTCCCGTTCTGCACCGAGACCAGCGCATAACCGATTCCAGCTACTGACGAGGATGGGACGCTGACCGTCAGCTGACCGCTGCCCACGTAGGTCGTGGCCAGGGCAGTACCGTTCCAGAGGACCGACGACGATGGCGTGAAGCCCTCACCGTCGATCGTGAGCGTAAACGCAGCCGACCCGGCCTGCACCAGCGCCGGAGAAAGTTGCGTGGCTACCGGCGCCGGGTTGAACTCGCTGCCTGTCGCCGTAACGGAAGCGGAAGCCTGATTGTTGGAGGTGTTGGGGTCGTAGCTGATCGAGGCCAGCGTTGCCGAAGCCTCGAGCGCGCCCGCAACCGTCGGTGTCGCGCTAACAGACACCGTTACCGACGAGCCGCTGGCAATTGTTCCCAGGTCGCAATAGTAGATGCCCGCGCCGCTGCAGCTGCCGGCAGAGGCCGTCGCGACGCCTGCGATAACCCCCTCGGGCAGGGTAATATTCGCGGTCACGCCCGTGGCGCTATTCGGACCGCTGTTGGTCACTGTCACGGTATAGCTCAGCGCGGTGCCGGTGGTAGCAGATGCAGGAGCAGACACGGCCACGCTGACATCCGCAGGTGTACTGCTGTTGTCCTTCACGATTGCCCCACGGAAGACCAGCAGCTGGCTGGCGGTATGCAGCGCCAGTCCATCCGTTCCCCAGCGGATCAGGTCGAGAGGAGTATTGCCCAGGCTCGCTACCGGCAAGGTCGCGATGGGATCGTAGGTCGTCTCGTTATAGGAGACGATTTCGTTGGCGCTGCTTGAAATGTAGTAGGTAAGCGGGGCGATCCATACCGTATCGAGCGAGGAATCGGATACGATCGGCCCCACCGCGGCCACCGGATTCGTGTACCCGGACTCGGTGAGAGAGAACTGGCCCGCCTGCGCTCCCGTGCTCGCGTTGTAAGCCAGGCCTTCCGGAACGTAGAGCAGGCCATTGTCATACTGCATTGTGGAGCCACCGGTCCCGGTCCCGATCTGCTTCACCGCCGACACACCCGTCGAGTCAATGGTCAGTTGGTAGAGATAGGAGCCAGCGGCGTTCGACATCCCGTACAGGGTCGAGGCCGAGCTGCCGAAGGCGATCGCACCGATATTTTCGTCAAAGTAAGTGGAGATGCCGGAGCTGGCGCTGGTATTCGTGCGCGCCACACCGGAGTCATACACAGTGACAATCCCGGAGGTGGCATACACCGCCACCGAATTCGCCGAACCCGGCACCGGCGCAAAGCTGAGTGCCGTATACGGAGGGTTATAAACTCCCGGTCCGCCACCCAACAATACTGGTGTTCCCACCGAGCCGGTCGTCAGGTTTACCTGGACAAAGCTGCCTGCGCCGTCGAGGCCAACGAAGAGCTGCGTGCCGTCCGTCGAGAGCGCCATGCGGTTCGGATTGCTGCCCACGAAGATCGTCTTCTCGATCACGCCGGTTGTCGGGTCGATAGCCACAACGCTGTTGCCCAGCCCCTGGCCCATCGCACCCGGCACCGAGGCATAGATATATCCATCCGTCGCGCGGTACACGATGTCGTTCGTCTGCAATGCCAGGTAGGTATCGAAGGGCTGTGTTGCCGGAGCCGTTGTGCTCTCCGAGGAGACCACGCCGATCGTGGCACTCACGAAACCCGCCAGGTCCGTCGCCGGCACAACCGCCGTCAGCTGCTCCTGGTTCACATAGGTTGTCGCCAGCGCAGCTCCGTTGAACGTAACGATGGAGTCCTGGTAAAAGTTCCCGGAGTAGTCCGTCACCGTGATGGTCGTATCCGGACTGCCTGCAGGCACGAGGCTCGGGCTCACGCTCATCGTGCCCGTGGTGTTCGCGGCAGCCACCGTCATCGTCACCGTGTTCGAGGTGATCGTCGGTGAACCCGGGTTGGTCACAACGAAACCGACCGTCCCTACCTTGGCAATCAGGCTGGCAGGCAGAGTCGCACTCACCGAGGTCGACGACTGGCTGGTAATGGTCAGCGACTGCCCATTGGCCTGGACTGTCGCATTCCCCTCAAAGTTCGTTCCCGAGAGATAGATGGTCTGGGCCGCGCTGCCGACCGTCACTGAGTTCGGCGAAAGTCCCGTAATCACCGGCGTTGTCGCCAGAATCGAGAGCCCCACCGGCGTCGTCGGATCGATGCCCGGATTCGCCACCGAGATATTGCCGATGCCGCCGTTGGCCGTGTCCGCGGCCGTCAGCGCCACCTGCAGCGTGCTGTTGTTCACGTAGGTCGTCGGGTGCGCGGTGCCGTTCCACAGCACCTGCGAGTTCGCCTCAAAGCCGCTGCCGGTCACTGTCACCGTGACGGCCGTGCCCGCGGTAATGCTCGAGGGCGAGATGGACGCAACGCTCGGCGTGGGCACGGTGATGGTGTAGCTCTGCACCGTGGACGTACCACCGCCCGGCGTCGGATTCGTCACCGAGATTGAAGCGCTTCCATCTGCGGCCAAAAGAGAAGCCGGCACGCTGGCCGTGAGCGAGGTCGCGCTCACGTAGGTCGTCGCCAGAGCCGTCCCATTGAAATTGACCACCGAGGAGGCAATGAAGCCAGTACCCGTCACCGTCAGCGTCTCCGTGGCAGAGCCCGCCACTACGCTGGAGGGAGAAATCGAAATGACGGAGGGCTTCGGATTCGTGCTCGAAGAGCCGGAAGAGGTCCCACTACCAGAAGAGGATGTGGTCGAGCTTCCGCCCCCGCATCCGGTGAGGATCAAAGCAAAAACAAGGGAAAGAACAGGCAGGTACGTGCGGGGTCGTGCGACGTTCAAGGGGCCTCCAACGGGTAGAACCAGGACAGAGATCGAGTGGCAAGGAGCAAGGTGAAACAAGTGACCGACCGGTCGAGGGGGGATTCGAAGCGGGGGTGGTGAATCGAAGAATACGGGCTAACGTGACAGCTGTAAATGCAATTTCCTGCAAATTTGCGAGCGTTCCATCACCCGTGCTCGTCTATGTGGAGAATCGCAAGACAGCGCCAAATCCCTTCCAAAATTCGCAGGCGCCAGGGTCGGCCACCGAGATCCCATCCAGAGAGATTCCCTGTACCCGCAAGTCTTGAGAGCTAAGGCGTAAATTGCGAGGCATTTTCCCAGCCGGATCGTAAAATCGGGCCACGCATTCTGGAAAGGCTCCTCATAACGATGAATTCCAGACGGGTCCCGCATCTCCTCGCCAGCTATCTGCTCATCCTTGCCTGCTGCGTCCCCTGCGCCCTGCATGCGCAGGCCGGCGGATCGGAGCCATCGGCCTCCGCCTCATATGTACCAACCATGACGTTCGATGTTGTCTCGGTAAAAGAGAACAAGCCCGATCTCACTGCCGGCTTCATGGTTGGAGGAAACTTTACCGGGAACTCCGGCACGTGGAACCTGACCAACAACAACGTCGGCAACCTGCTCGGCTGGGCCTACGGCGTGTCTTCGCATCAGCTCGAGGGTGTTCCCGCATGGGCAGACCACTCGTATTACAACGTGGAAGCGAAATGCGATCCGGCGACCGACGCCAAGCTCGCCGCCCTGACTCCAAAGGAAAGAGAGATGGAACGGCAGCACATGATCCAGGCTCTGCTTGCGGACCACTTCAACCTGAAAGCGCACTGGGAGACGCGCGAAGCTTCGGTCTTCTATCTCACCGCCATCAGGAGCGGATCAAAGATGCACCCTGGCGGCTCGATGCCGCCGTCCTCCGAAGAATTGAAAAACTTCGGCGGCCATCCGATCCCGGAGATCTATCAGCGCGGTGACGGCAAGCGTGGCTATGAATACATCGGGCACGGCGCACATATGGCTATGCTGGCAAGCGATCCTCAACTCGCTCTGGGAACCGATGTGATCGACAGAACCGGCCTCACCGGAACCTACGATTTTGATCTGCAATATGGCCCGAGCAACGATGCCGAGCGCGCAGAAGATCCCGACCTCTGGCCTCCAATCCCGGAAGCCATCGAGGAGCAGCTGGGCCTGAAGCTGGAGCGAGCGAAAGGCTCCGTCAGAATGCTCGTCGTCGACCACATCGACCGGCTATCGGAGAATTGAGCCCCATTCGCATTCGAAAACCGCGACCAACAGGAGTGGAGGCCGAAGGCCAGACGGCCAGTCCACGAATGCGATTCGCCCTGAGCGCAACAGCTAACGCGTCTCGACGCCGATGACGCGGAGTTCGGGGTACTGCTGGTTCCAGCTGTCCGGCACGTGGTCGAAGATGAGATGGAACTCCCGCGTCTCGCCCGGCTTGATCGGCGCGGCCGACACCGGCTCGGTGTCCACGTAGGGTTCGCGCATGCGGACCAGGTTCAGCGGCATCGTGCTCTTCTGCGCCAGCACGTTGGTGAAGTCCTTGAACGCCACCTGCACCGTCACCGCGGTCACCGTCTTCGCGCCCGTGTTCGCGATGTTGCCATCGATGTAGGTCAGCTGCGCGCCCGCCATATTCGAGGTCTGGCTCATCTTTACGTCGCTGATCTTCAGGCTCGCCGCGTAGGGGTCTGGAGCCGCGAGACCGGCTCCGCCAGGGTTCGCAGGCTGCGCATGATGGCTCACCACCAGCAGGCCGCCCACCACCAGTACGATCAGCACACCGGCAATGATCCAGGGCAAAGGAGAGCGTGGCTCCTTCGCGGCCTGATCCACGGGGCTGAGAAAGCTGTTCTTTACGTCGGACTGGGGCTTCGATTCACCGGTGGCCATCAGCGTGATTTTACCGCGCCCGCTTCACCGGATGCAGCGCCCGGCATCGATCCAGATTCAGATTTGGGCACAGATTCGGGCTTAGACCGGGGCTCACAGGAGGGCGACCCACCGGTAACCACTTTGCAAATTGTTGACTTCTGTCAACGAATTGCGCATCGAAACCGTCGCACAATACATCAAAGCAGAAGCTCCTTTTGCAATTCTTTTCCAGGCCATAACTCTGACGTAAGTGTCTTCAGGCAGCACCAGAAAATGAGAAAGCTTCGCCATTCATCCACGTCGGCTCTGCGTGCTCCGCGCTCCTCGCGCGACACGGCCGATTACATCTACCAGGCCGCCACGGTCGCGGCTGCACTGCTCCTGCTGCTCAGCTCCGCGCTCTAACGCGAAGCCCGGCGCAGACTCCCTACAACTCCATCGCATATTGCAGGCTGCCATCCGGCTCGCCCGCACGCGGCTCGCGCGTCAGATCGAAGACCAGCCGCTCCAGCACCAGGGACTTATCCGGCGGCTGCGAGCGCAATTCTAGATCGGCACGCGCGATCAGCCGCAGCGCACGCGTGATCTCGCGGCTCGACTTGTAGCGCCGCGCCTGCTTGATCAGGTCTTCGGCCGCGAAGGGCGGCATGCGGAATCCCTGCCACAGCGCCTGCCAGATCGTACGGGAATCGCGCACCCGCTTCTCGAGGATCACCAACATCTGGCGGAAGGTTCTGGCCAGCATGTAGAGGTGCCCGATCGCCGAATCCTCACCACCGTCCGAAGCATTGAGCAGCCCATGCAGCAGCTTGAGCGCACGCGCCGTGTCGCGCTGCGAGATCGCGTCCGTCAGCTCGTAGAGCGAGCGCTGTTTGGCGGCGAGCACCATCGTTTCCACATCGCCCAGCGTTACCAGCTTCTTTTCGCCGGCAAAAAGCACCAGCTTGTTCCATTCGCTGGCGATCAACATCATGTCCGCGCCCAGCGCGTCCGCCAGCTCACGGGCCGCATCGGACTCGAAACGCACCCCGGCCCGCTCACTCTCGCCGAGAATCCACTTCAGCGCGTCCGCCTCGTCCACACGCGCCAGCTCGATCACGCCGCACCAGTCGCCCAGTGTCTCGCGGATGCGGTCGTAGCGCGTCTTGTCTTCCATGTCCATGCGCCGGGGATCGGACGGGATGCGCAGATGGTCGGCCACAAACAGTACGAGACTTTGCGGGTTCGGCGCGCGGAAATAATCCTCGATCGCCGCGAACTCGTCCTTCTTCGATCCGCGCGTGTAAAGGTGCTTGAGCCCGCGCACGAAAAACACCTGGAACGGGGCCATCAGCGACGAGGTCCGCGCCCGATCCAGCACCTCGAAGATGTTCACTTCCGCGAGATCGAGATCGGAGAGGCAGAAGTCCCGCATTTCCGCAGGCACAAACTCTCGCAGCACTGCCTGACGGCAGCGCTCATAGAGAAAAATCTCGTCTCCGGCCAGCACGTAGCCCGGCCGCAGACGGTTTTCCTTCACTTCAGCTAAAAATCGGTCGGTCGCCGCAAATCCCGCGCCCATTACAAGCGCTCCTTTGCCGGCGCCGGATTGGAATCAAGGCGCATCAGAAGGATTCCAGAATATCGGAGACCATCGCCTGCGCAAAGTCCCTCGAAAGCCTCTGGATCGCCGCCGGGTCCTCCTGGATGAACGTCACCAGGTCATCCGAGGTCTCATACTGCTGCCGGAAGAGGTAGGTCGAGTTCTGGTAGAGCACGCGGTGATTGCGGTCGGTCAGCACGATCTTGGCGCGCACCGTCACCTCGAAGCTCGACGACTGGCCGGTCTCCGAGTTGTAGGTCAGCGGCACCACCGAGAAGGCAGTGATCGTGCCGGTCAGCGTGGCATCCGTATCGGCATTGCTTGCCGGCGTAACCCGGTAGGAGGTGCGGCTGGTCAGCTCCTTGATGGTGGCCTGCGTAAACTGCACCTCCACGTGGTACGACTGGGAGGCGTTGACGAAGATCGGCACAGCCAGCGTGCGGACATTCGAAGGCAGGTGACTCGCCTGGCCGGCCGTGTGATAACCGCAGCCAGTGAGTCCGATCAACAGGCAGGAGAAGACAGCGAACACGAAACGCATGCTCTTTTATTGTCTCAGGGACCGGGGCTGCGCGGCGCATGGAAGCAGCCTCACTGGCCAAAAGATCGCGGCGTGAGCGCTCACGCCGGGGGACCCCCTCCAGACGATCGTTCCGCTGCCATCCTCTCAATCCGCCGTTGTTGGATCGATGATTGCATGCACCCGCGAGACCCGATTGGCCGGGAAACCGCCCCGCTGCGCATGCTCCCGCACCAGCGCCTCGTCCGGCGCGATGTAGACACAGTAGATCTTGTCGGCGGTCACGAAACTCTCCACCCACTGCACCTGCGGCCCAAGCTCGCGCAGAACCCCGCAGGATGTTTGCGACACAGCACGCAACTGATCCCGGCTCAGCTCCCCGGCTCCGGGGATCTCCCGCTCGATGATGAATTTCGGCATGCAACACTCGCACGCGGCATCGTTTCAGCAGTGCCATCCGGCCGCGGAGAGCACTTTACGCCGGAATGCTGCGGCAGGCAAAGCATCCTCCCACCCCATGACGGGACGCCCATGTCTCGCTGCTGGGACATGGGGGCGCACATCCAGGCTGCATCGACATATTCTGCATGCCTGCTTTTTTGCAGGATTTTTCAAAAGAAATTTGTCATTCCGACCGAAGCGAGACAGTTTGCTGGCTCGCGCAGTGGAGGAACCTGCGGTTTAGCCAGCCTATTCGAGAATGCCCTGAAGCCGGCAGCCTCACTGCAGGTTCCTCCACTGCGCTCCCTGCGGTCGCTTCGGTTGGAATGACAACTTCGAGGTGAGAAATAGAGCCGCCAAACAATATGTCGATGCGACCTACCGAGGCATCAACCGGAAGAACAGCGCCTGCTTTGCCACCGGCTCGACCTTCGCCTCGAGAGTGGCCATCTGCGCCTGGCTCAGCGGTGTAAACGCACGCGCAAGCTCGGCGCACTCTTCCACCTGCGCCACAGAGTCGCACCCAATGATCGCTGTGCTGAGCGGCAGCGAGAGGTTGTAAAAGAATGTCTCGCGCTTGCTGAGCGTGCCCGGCGTCGTCGCGATCGCGCCCGTACCCTCCCAGGAACGCTTCTGCTCCTCTATTGGCGGGGGCGTCCAGCTCGACAGGATGCGCCCGCGTGCCATCACCTTCATGCCGATCACACCCATCTGCTTTTCCACCGCCAGCGGCAGCAGGTCTTTGGCAAAGGGATAGTGGTACCGGTCAGCGGCGTTCACACCAAACAGAACCGTATCGAACGGAAAGCGGCGGATGCATTCCATGAGCGCTTCGGGGCGGAAGCGACCGGTCACGCCGAGGTTCCGCACGATTTTCTGCTCCCGGGCCTCGATGAGCGCCTCGAGCGCGCCGCCCTTGCCGAAGATCTGGTCGACGTCTTCCTGTATGCCGACGTCGTGCAGCTGCCAGGAGTCGACATAATCGGTATTGAGCAGCTTCAGCGAGAGCTCGATATTCTTCAGCGCGGCATCACGCGTCCGCTCCTTCGTCTTGGTCGCGAGAAAGACCTTCTCCCGGCTGCCCTTCAGGCCTTTTCCGAGATATTGCTCGCTCCACCGGTCGGGTCCACCATAAATCGCCGATGTGTCGAAGTAGTTGACACCCAGCTCGAGCGCTCGCTGGATGATCGGCACCGCGACCGCCTCGTTGTTGATCTTCTCCAGCGCGCCCTGTCCACCAAGGCCGAAGATCGCCACCCGCGCGCCCGTCCTGCCCAGGTTGCGCGTGGGCATCAGGCCCTGCACCGGCTCATCTGCCCTCAGCGGATCAGCATTGCCCGGGCGAGTATCGGCAAGCGCGGCGGAGGCAGACAGTCCGGCAGCGATGGAGGCTCCGGTCTTCAGAAATGTACGGCGATTCGAGCGGACGGCATCGGGCAGCGGTTCAGTTGGTTTCATCGGATCTCCAGCGTCGCCCGCAAGTATATGCGTTGCATCACACGGTTCGCTTGGCACGCATTTTACCGCTCTACATATAACGCATTACGTTATATGACTGCCGTATGATCCGGTCTTTCAAAGATGCCGATACGCTCGAGCTCTTTGAAAAGGGCAGGAACCGCAGGTTCGCCAATTTCGGCGGCATTGCAGGCCGGAAGCTACTCATGATCGAGGCAGCCGTGCAACTGGCCGACCTCAGGATTCCTCCGAACAACCGGCTCGAAGCTCTCAAGGGGAAGCGCAAGGGACAGCACAGCATTCGCATCAACGATCAATATCGCGTGTGTTTCATCTGGAAGGAAGATGGAGCGCACAACGTTGAGATCGTCGACGATCACGACGAGTAACCGATTACGGCACCGCATTTGGGGGTAGGGACATGGCGATCAAGCGCCCGGAAAAGGGTTGGAATGTCGATCACGTCACGGAACACCCGGGAGTGATTCTCAACGAGGAATTTCTCCAGCCCATGGGCCTCTCGCAACACGCCCTGGCGATGAAGATTCATGTGCCTGCGACTCGAATCGGTGAGATCGTGAAGGGCCGCCGCGCGATAACCCCCGAAACCGCCATCCGCCTGGCATTGTTTTTCGGAACCAGCCCGGAGTTCTGGCTGAACCTGCAACAGATGCACGATCTCTCCAAGGTGCGCTCCGAGCGACTGAAAGAGATCGAGCGCGAAGTGATGCCCGGCGGAATGCTGGCAACCGCAGCTTCGGCGAAGTAAAGAGGTTCGAAGAATCTCACTGTGGCCCATGCAAGCCCGCTCGTAGCCTGAGGGGCAGGCACAGAAGCCAGAGAATCCATTCCCTCCCAGCCGACTCCTCCCTGCCGGGAGAAAGGCAGACCTCTCAAGTCGCTTCGCTCTTTTGGGATGACAGAGCGTTGGCGAAACAAAAAGCCCGGCCTTTCGGCCGGGCTTTTGGGGGTTGCGGTGGGGTTCGTTTATGCGGGCGAGGGGCTGCCTTCCGGGAAGCTCGAGCCACGGCCCGGCTCCGGACGGAGCACCTGCTGCGTATCGCCGCTCGGGGCGCCAGCACCGCCGCTCGGCTTCACCGGGGGCAGATCCTGGCCGTCGACGATCAGGCGGATCTCGTTCGCATCCAGAGTCTCACGCTCGAGCAGAGCGTTCGACATCTTGTGCATCTTGTCGTGGTTGCCGTCGAGGATCGCGTAAGCCGAACGATAAGCTTCGTCCACCAGGCTGCGGACTTCGCCGTCGATCTGCCGCGCCGTCTCTTCCGAGAAGTCACGGTGCTGTGCGATCTCGCGGCCGAGGAAGATCTGCTCTTCCTTCTTGCCGAAGGTCAGCGGACCGAGGCGGCTCATGCCGTACTCGCAGACCATCTTGCGGGCCATTTCCGTGGCGCGCTCGATGTCGTTGCCGGCGCCGGTCGTCATCTGCTTGAGGAAGATCTCTTCCGCGATACGGCCGCCCATGAGGATGGCCAGCTGCGTCTCGAGATAGTCCTTGGTGACGGTGTGCTTGTCGTCTTCCGGCAGCTGCATCGTCACACCCAGCGCCATGCCGCGCGGGATGATGGTGACCTTGTGCAGCGGATCGGCGTGATCGCGCATGGCGGCGACGATCGCGTGACCGGCCTCGTGATACGCCGTGACCCGCTTCTCCTCATCGGAGAGCAGCATCGAGCGGCGCTCGGCGCCCATCAGGACCTTGTCCTTGGCGTGCTCGAAGTCGAGCATGGCCACGGCCTTGCGGTTCTGGCGGGCGGCGTTGAGGGCAGCCTCGTTCACCATGTTGGCCAGGTCGGCGCCGGAGAAGCCCGGTGTGCCGCGAGCCATGACGCGGAGATCGACGTCCTCGGAGAGCGGAACCTTCTTGGCGTGCACGCGGAGAACCTCTTCGCGGCCACGGACATCGGGACGGCCGACGATCACGCGGCGGTCGAAGCGGCCCGGGCGCAGCAGCGCAGGATCGAGCACGTCCGGACGATTGGTCGCGGCGACGAGGATGACACCGTCGTTCGACTCGAAGCCGTCCATCTCGACCAGCAGCTGGTTGAGGGTCTGCTCACGCTCATCGTGTCCACCGCCGAGACCGGCGCCGCGATGGCGGCCGACCGCGTCGATTTCATCGATGAAGATGATGCAGGGAGCATTCTTCTTGCCCTGTTCGAAGAGGTCGCGGACGCGGCTTGCGCCGACACCGACGAACATTTCGACGAAGTCCGAACCCGAGATCGAGAAGAAGGGCACATTGGCCTCGCCGGCGACGGCGCGCGCCAGCAGGGTCTTGCCGGTTCCCGGAGGTCCGACGAGCAGCACACCCTTGGGGATGCGGCCGCCCAGACGCTGGAACTTCTGCGCCTCGCGCAGGAATTCGATGATCTCCTTCAGCTCTTCCTTGGCCTCGTCGACACCGGCCACGTCCTTAAAGGTGATCTTCTTTTGCTGCATCGAGAGCAGGCGCGCCCGGCTCTTGCCGAACGACAGCGCCTTGTTTCCGCCCGACTGCATCTGGCGGATCATGAAGAACCACAGCGCGCCGATGACGATGACCGGCGAGAACTGGATGAGGATGCTCCACCACGCGCTGCCCTGGTTATCCCGGATGCTGACCTTCACATGGTTCTGGTCCAGGATGTCGTACAGGTGCGAGTAATTCAGCGGAATCGTGGTGTGGAAGCTGCCGCTCTTATCGCCTGCAAGCTTGCCGTGCGCCTCGTTGCCAGTAATGGTCAGGTCTGTGATCTGCCCGTGCTGAGCATCCTGAAGAAACTCGGAGAAGGCAATTTCCGTGTCCGCGCCATGACCGGTGCTCCGCTGGAAGACCTGCCACAGGACCACCAGGCACGCAAAGATGAAGACCCAGAAAATGATCTGCTTGACCGTTGAATTCACGAAGAAACCTCATTTCTCATGCGGCGAAAAAGCGAAACGAGAGAAGTCAGATGCAGATTTCCCTGCCCGGGAAACCCGTCAGCTGCCTCTCCGTCTTCTCCATTCGACGCCCTAAGCGGCAAGGAAGTAGCGCAGGCGACAAATGTATTTGCAGTGGTATGAATCGCCAGGTCCGCGGACTCCCTCGTCACTTGCCCTAGATTCTACTCCTTCATTTCGGCTGTCTTCGCATGCAATTCGCGTTCCGGCCGGAAATGCGGCATTCCAGCCGGTCTCCTTCGGCTTGCGATGACCTTTCAGAGCCTCGGGTGAAGGATTGAACTTATTGAAAATAAATCTATTTCGGCCGATTACCGCCGTCAGTTCGTCCGCACATACAGCCGGTAGCCGATCGATCTCTGCTCGAACATCGGAAACTCCCGCTCCGCGTACAGCCGGTAGTGCTCGCCGAGATAGGCCTGGAACTGCGGCCACAGCGCCAGCTTGTCGTAGCTGAAGCGGTCGCTCGGGTAGAGCCCCACCGTCACCACCATCACCTTGGGCGGATTCTGCTCCATCTGCGCCCAGAAACGCTGCTGACTTTCCGTCACCACCGGGCTCGGGCGACGATTGAAGACGAAGTAGTCATAGGCCAGGCCAGTTGCCTGGACCAGCTGCATCCGGTAGAGCACCGTGTCGCATTCGGCCGAGGTGGCCAGGCATTGCACATGTCCGGAGAGCCCCGCGCCACCCAGCGCCTGCAGATCTGCCGTCAGCCCGTGCTCATAATCCTCGGACCAGGGCCGCTTCGCCGCCGTGTGCGCATAGAGCGGAGCCAGCACTACGCCATAGCCGACCGCAACGACCGCCAGCCACCGGACGAATCCCTGCCGGCGCATGGCGCGAAAGAAGATGATCCCGCACCACAGCAGCGTGAAGGCGATCATCGGATAGCGGTGATACGGCGTCCCCTTCTGCTGGTAGAAGTACGAAAACACGCCGAAGGCAATGCCGGTCAGCAGCAGCCGGTCCTCCCAGCTTTGCCACGCACGCAGCGCAAGGGTCAGCACCAGGGCCAGCACCGACAACGTCAGGAACGACGAGGTCGAGCAGTTCTGCAGCATCCAGTGCAGATCGAAATCTCCAAGATGCGCGTAAAACGGCAGCATCTCGTGCTCCTCGCGCAGGAAGAGCCCAAGCACGCCCTCGTGCACCAGGAACTCTCCGACGATCGCAAACGCGACTGCCATCCCCGTCAGCCCGGCTACCAGCGGCTTCCACAAGGGTTTCTGTTCGCGCCGGAAGGCCAGCGCTCCAACCACCACCAGCAGCAGGGCCATCGGCAATGGAATCGGTTTGATCGTCGCTGCATACCCGGCACACAACCCGGCAAAGAACATCGGCCAGGCGCGCCCGCGCCTGAGCACGGAAAAGACGGCAGCGTAGGACACAAGCAGCAGGGCGGCAATCACCAGATCGCGCTCACCCGTCTCCCCCATGCCGTCACGGCCATGGAAGAGCGCGAAAAGCACCGCGCTGAAGATGCCGGACGCACGGCTGTAGGGCCACGCAATCGCCACCATCGCGCCACCGATCCCCAGCATCAGCAGCACATCGAAGATGCGCCACGCCAGCGCACTCCAGCCCAGGGTCCCCAGAACCGCGAAGTGCACGAGGTAGGTGCCGGGCATGTTCATCTCGATGATGTCCCGGTAGGGCTTCATCCCATGCTTCATCAGGAAGATGAGATAGCTCAGTTGCGGAGCGTCGTTGACCAGAGCCCAATGCCAGGTCTTGTCGACGAAGTAGCCGAACCAGAACAGCAGGAACAGGCACATCGCGGTCAGCACCGCGCGACGGATCGCCTCCGGGCGAGAGGCGGTCATCGACGGCGCCGCGCCTGCGGGGAGCGGAAAGGAATTCGAAGTCGTAGCCAATTGCTCGCCTGGGGTTTACGAAAGGTAACAGTGTTCCGGGATCGAGTGGGTGGTCAGCCGTTCCTTCGGCTCGTCCTCCAGAAAGGACGGGTTGCTCAGCCCCATCTTCTTGAGGCGATAGTCCAACGCCGTCCGCATCACACCGCAGCCGTAAATCACGCTGCGCCGGAAGTTGATCGACGAAGCCTCAGGAAAGTAGCGCGTCGGGCAGGAGATTTCCCCCACGCGGAAGCCGAAATAGAAGGCCTGCGCGATCATCTGGTTGTCGAAGACGAAATCGTCCGAGCAGCTCAGCAGCGGCAGCCGCTCCAGTACCCTGCGGCTCCAGGCGCGATAGCCCGTGTGATACTCCGAAAGCTTCTGCCCCATCAGCAGATTCTGCGCCAGGGTAAGCGCACGGTTCGAAACATACTTGTAGAGCGGCATACCGCCCTTGAGCGCTCCGTTGCCAAGGATGCGCGAACCGAAGGCGCAGTCATACTCCCCGCTGGCGATAAGGCCGGCCATCGCGCCTACCAGGCCCGGCGCGTACTGATAATCCGGATGGAGCATCACGACGATGTCGGCGTCCGAAGCGAGCGCCGCCGTATAGCAGGTCTTCTGATTGCCGCCGTAGCCGCGATTTTTGTCATGGCGGATGGTCTTGATACCAAGACGCACCGCCAGCTCGCAGGTATTGTCCGAGCTCGCGTCGTCGGTGAGGATCAACTCATCCACCACGCCGGGCGGGAGTTCACGCACGGTGCGTTCCAGGGTGAGTCCCGCGTTATAGGCTGGCAGGACGACAGCAACACGCTGCTGATGAATCATCCACGCTCCAATTCATTCCAAGGTCTTAAATTCGGCCGGTGTTCCCCGGCTATGATTCTCTACCTATGACTGACGGAAGCAGCGGGAATTTGTTGCATCTTCTGGATGGTCGTAGAGGTTATTTCCTAATAGATGCAAAAGGATAGCGTTTCCAACGGTCGAGCTGCTGAAAAATCGGGCCGAAGACGAAAACGCCACGCGCGGACGAAAAACAGGTGCCCACCTCCCGTTGTGGGAAGCGGGCACCCTGTGTATTCGCTATTCTCCAGCGCCCATTCCAGCCGGAGTTGGCTTGAATGGGGTGGCACAAAGTCCTGCACCACGGCGATCCTGGCTACTTGCCCTGTTCCGCTTCCACGATGGCGATGCTCTCCTCGAAGATGTCGAGGGCGATCGTCGCCTCGTGCTCGTTGAGCACGAGCGGGGGAGCCAGGCGGATCGAGGTCTCGCCGCAGCCCAGGATCAGCAGTCCGCGCTCGAAGGCCAGCTCGACAATGCGGTCGCGCCATGCCCCGGCAACTTCCTTCGAGTGCTGATTCTTCACGATTTCGACGCCGATCATCAGGCCGCGTCCGCGCACATCGCCCACAATGCCGTATTTCGACGTCCACGTCCGCAGGCGCTCCAGCATCAGGTTGCCGATCTTCTCTGCGTTCGCAATCGCCTCGCGGTCAAGGATGTCCATCGTCGCCAGCGCCGCGGCAATCGCCACGGGATTGCCGCCGAATGTCGATGCGTGCGAACCCGGCTTCCAGTCCATCACATGCGCCTTCGTCATGCAGATGCCGAGCGGCATACCCGAGGCAATGCCCTTCGCCGAGCAGACGATATCCGGCTCCACGCCGGTGTGCTGGATGGCCCACCACTTGCCCGTGCGGCCCGCGCCGGACTGCACTTCATCCGCCACCAGCAGGATGCCGTACTTGTCGCAGATGCGGCGGAGTTCCTGCATGAAGATCGTCGGCGCAACAACGTAACCGCCCTCACCCTGGATCGGTTCGATGAAGATCGCGGCGACTTCCTCGGGCGGCAGCGTGGTCTTGAAAAGGCGGTCTTCGATGTAGCGTGCGCATTCGAGCGCGAAGGCGTCCTTCTCTTCCTGCGAATCGCCGCAGCCGCGGTACTCATAGGGATAACGCACGTGCGTCACGCCCGGCACCAGCGGAGCGAAACGGCGGCGCTGCTGCGGCTTTGAGGCGGTGAGCGAAAGAGCGCCCATGGTGCGTCCGTGAAATGCGCCGAAGAAGGCGATCACATGCTGGCGGCCGGTGTGGTAACGCGCGATCTTGAGCGCGCATTCGACCGCTTCCGCGCCGGAGTTGCCGTAGTAGAAGCGATGCGGCCCCTTCATCGGCGCAATCGCCGAGAGGCGCTCGGAGATGGTGACCAGCGATTCGTAGTAGAAGTCGGTCCCCGACATGTGGATGAGCTCAGCGGCCTGATCCTGAATCGCTTTGACGACTTCGGGATGACAATGTCCGGTCGAGGTCACGGCGATGCCGGCCGCGAAGTCGAGGAACTCGTTGCCGTCCACGTCTTCCACGCGGATGCCGCGGCCGCGCTTCGCCACCATGGGATAGGAGCGTGTGTAGCTGGGCGAGATCAGCCGGTCATCGTCGGCCACGATGCGCTGCGCGTTCGGGCCGGGCAGCGGGGTCACCAGCTTGGGCCCGTACTGGGCGCGGATGTCGGCGCTGGCTGTCTGCTGCGTCATGCTGGCTGTCGAGGTGCTCATAGCTACGTCTCTCCTTGATCCCGCAGAGTCCCCTACGGGATGATCTGGGGCCCGAATCACCGTGTGACTGGGCGCATTGCCGGAATATTTCGTTGTATGAGAGAGGGTCTTCTTCCGGTCGCCGGGCGCTCGCGTGGGAGCGTCTCTGCAAAGAGCGCAGCGGCGGGCAGCGGCGACTAGTCGCTGCCGAAGAGGCTAGGTCGCGTGCTGGTAGGCAGAACGCGCAGATGCTTCAGGACACGCAGGTGCTTGCGGGGGGAAATCGCGCGCGCATAGGCCCGGCTCCAGCGACGAGTGCTGGCGAAGATCACCGGATTGGCCGCGGACATCTGCATGGCTGGCGTTTGCCAGAGCATAGCACAGGACTGCTACTGCGCGTAGAGCGATCCGCCTTCGGCTTCCGCTCCCTTTGGTCGCGGGCGAGGCTTTTGCCGGGTGCCCCACGGTGGCCCATGCAAGCCTTCTGTTGGCTTGAGTGGGGAAACACAGAAGCTGCTCACCACGAAGAAATCCTGTCCCTCCCGCCCAAGCGAAGGTTGGACGGCGAAGGTTGGACGGGGCGCCCGGATCCTCACTTGTTCCTGAGAACCGCAGGTTCCTCCACTGCGCTCGCGTTGCTCGCTTCGGTCGGAATGACAGGTTGTTTTCTAAATCTCGAACTCCAGCCTCTTCGCCTCCGAGCAGAATCGCGACCAGAGAGAGCGGAGGCCGAAGGCGGCCTCTTCTCCGCAGAGCAGAGGCTAGTCTCTGGGAGCGATCCTGCTCGGCATGCCCAGCAGCGCCATGCGCAGATCGCGCGGATCGCGTCCCATCTCACGCAATGTGCGCAGGGCCAGCGAATTATGCCGCTTGGCAAGACGATTGCCATCCTTATCGCGGATGAGCGGGCAGTGGAACCAGCGTGGCGGTTTGAAACCCAGTGCTTCGTAGAGCAGGATCTGCCGCGCCGTCGACTTCAGCAGGTCTTCGCCGCGCACCACCTCGGTGATGCGCATGGCCGCGTCATCCACCACGCAGGCCAGCTGGTAGGAAGGCACATCGTCGCGCCGCCACACGAGAAAGTCGCCGAAGTCCTTGCCTGCGACATAGCGTTGCGGCCCGAGGTGGACGTCTTCGAACTCGATCGCGCGGCCATCGGGCACGCGAAAGCGCCAGTTCACGCCCGCGGGCTCGTCGTAGTGGCGCGGCGCTTCGTCCTGCCCCGGCAGGCCGGCCATCGCCAGCCCGGACATCACCGGCAGGGGGCGGCACGTGCCCGGATAGCGCGGCTCGTCGTCCTCCTCACCCTCATGCGGCGCGGAGATCGCGGCAAGATCCTTGCGCGAGCAACGGCAAGGATAGATCAACCCTGCATCGCGCAGCTTCCGCCACGCCTCAAGATAGAAAGCCCGCCGCCGGCTCTGGCTATACGGACGATAGCGTCCCCCTAGCTCCGGTCCCTCCTGCCAGTGCATGCCGAGCCAGTGCAGATCCTCGACCATCGCGGTGACAAACTCGGGCTTCGCCCGCTGCGTATCCAGATCCTCGTTGCGCAGCACCAGCACACCGCCCGCATCCTTCGCCCGCTGATACGCCGTGAGGAACGTGGCCGCGTGCCCCACATGCAGCAGGCCGGTGGGCGAGGGCGCGAGGCGTCCGCGGTAGGTGCGCTGTTTGTCGGCCAGGAGCGAGAGCGGATCTAGCATTCGGGGATTGAAGGGTAGCGGCGAAGCGAGAACACCCCGTTCGCCTGCTTATGCCTATTATCTCCTGCACCTGTCATTCCGACCGAAGCGTGAGAAGGACCTTCACTCCCACACTTAGGCCAACAGAAGGCTTGAATCGGCCACCGTGAGATCCTGCGAACCCGATCCTCGCTCTTTAAGTCGCGACCAGAGGGAGCGGAGGCCGAAGGCGGATCGCCCTGCGCGAAGCAGTTACTCGAATAAGTCCGGAATGTTTGTGAATGCGATGCGCGTGGGCGCGGCGGCCCGCGCCAGCAGCATGCTCGCTGGCATCAGCGTCGTGAGGCCGTACTTGTGATTGAGCGAGTCCATCGCCGTGGTCAGGCGCGTGCGCCGCGATTCTCCCTCAAGGTTTCCGAAGAGGTCGAGCGTGTGCAGATGGTCGGGCACCAGGTTCCCCAGTCCTACGCCCACGTAGAACGGCTTCCGGTGTCGTGCGTCCTTCGGACATCGCTCCCACAGCTTGCACAGCGCCTCCACCAGCGTCTGGCTGTCCTGGCATTCGACCACGGACATGCCCTGCGACCATCCCTCCTGCGGAATGCCGGAGTAGTGCAGCCGATGCGCTTCTTCTTTCGGGACCACGAACTTCACGGAGACGGAGATGCTCGTCGTCCACAGCCGCGCCGCGCGCAGACGCATTGCCGCCTTGTGCAGCAGCTTGTGCGCGACGGCATAGCAGCCCTCCGGGGTGCGCAGCGCGGGAGGCAGCACGTGGCTCTGGCTGATCGACTTCTGGTGCTCGAGCGCCGCATCCTGAAAGTCCTCGCCGCGCAGCCAGTGCCAAAGCTTTTCTCCCTGGATGCTGCCCCAGGCGTGGTTCATCTGCTCGCGGTCGAGCCGCAGTAACTGTTCCATGGTCCGGATGCCGGCCATGTGCAGCCGCTTCTCCATGCGAGCGCCCACGCCCGGCAGGTCGCGCAGCGAAAGATGTTCGAGCGCCGCAGGCAGCAGGTCCGGCGTGAGCGCAACCAGGCCATCCGGCTTCTCCATGTCGGACGCGATCTTCGCCAGGTAGCGATTCGGCGCGAGTCCGATCGAACAGCGCAGTGTCTCACCCACCTGCTCGCGAAGAACCTGCTTGATGCGCTTCGCCAGCGAGAGCGCTGCCCGCAGCGGCTGTTCGCGGCCGATCAGGCTCGACGCCATCTCATCGATCGAAAGCACCGCCGAGACCGGCACACACTGCTGCACCGCTTCGACGATGCGATTGTGATAGTCCACGTAGATTCCGTGCCGCGCTTCGACGAATTGAATGCCCGGGCACAGCCGCCGCGCCTCGGCTACCTGCGTGCCCGTCTTCACGCCGAAGGCCTTCGCTTCATAGCTCGCGGCGATCGCGCAGGTGGTATCGGCCATCACCGGCACTACTGCCACCGGCCGCCCGCGCAGCTCCGGCCGCATCTCCTGCTCGACCGAAGCAAAGTACGAATTCAGATCGAGAAAGAGCCAGCGTACGCGCGGCTCGCCCGCTGCCGCCGCGTCTGCGGAAGAGGAACCGGAGAGCGCGGAGTGGGCGGAATCAGGCATACATATATTTTCGCCTTTTATTCTCCCATACGCAAATCTTCTCGCGCCTTTCTTCGCCGGGTCGATATGTCAGGAGACGGGGCGACGGGATAGGCCAGCAGCGATCTACTCCGGAAGTTGTAGGACGCTGCGGCAAATTCCTACCGCTCTCGTCTAACACAGTGAGATGATGGGTCCACCCCCATCATCGCTGTTAGGAAACCATCCGGCCCCATTTGGATTCTTAATCAGCGGAGTCGCTCCTATGTGGTTCACTCGCATGCATGACATTCTGGGACACCTGACGCGGATCAGTGATTATCTTCCTGCGTTTCTGGTGACCATCGGCGTGGCAGTGCTCATCTGCTGCGCGGTCGGTTGCACCTGCAGTCCGTGCAAGGAAGAGGACGATCTCTTCCATCACGAGACACTGTAGTCGCCCGGCCCTCGCGCTTCCCCGCGCCCCCACGCTGTCGCCAATCCCTTGCCATCCGCAGTAACGTCCCCCGCGACATTCCTTTCTTGTAAATTTCATCCTGTAACTGCGCTCACCTTCACGCATCCAAACGACTTACACAGGGATATCTGCACCTGTATCCAGGCGTACGACTACACCGGGAGACAGATTCAGGTAAAGTGTTTCGCGTCCCCGGTCAGCAGTCCCGCCAGCCTGCAGTTCCGCATGCGGAGCCAGCGCTATCCGCGCCTGCTTCGCGAACCTCGTCGGTAGTTCTTCACCCCCGGAAGGTGACCCCGAATCATGACGAACGCCAGCACCAAGCGCACGACTCTCGCTCACAGCGAACGCAAAGCCCCGCATAACGCCACCGCCGCCGGCGCGACCTCGCCGCAACAGGTCATCACCGTCTCGGTCATCGTGCGCCGCAAGAATCCCCTTCACCTGCACGAGCTGAAGAAGCACCTCTCGCACCAGGAGTTCCTCGAGAACTACGCCGCCAACCCGGCCGACTTCGATCAGATCCGCCGCTTCGCCCACCAGCACGGTCTCAGCATCGACGAGTCTGCCTCGAGCCTCGCCCGCCGCACCGTCGTGCTGCGTGGCACTGCTGCTGCGCTCGAAAAGGCCTTCGGCGTAACGCTGCAGGATTACACCACCGCAACCGGCCACAAATTCCATGGATTTACCGGCACGCTTTCGCTGCCCGAAGAACACGCTTCCATCGTCGAAGCCGTCCTCGGCCTCGATGCCCGTCCGATTGCGAAGCCCCATATCCGCCGCCAGCCGCGTGGCGTGGCTCCTGCCGCGGCCGCGCAGAGCAGCTTCAATCCCAACCAGGTCGCCGCGCTCTATGGATTCCCCAGCGGCACCGGCGCCGGACAGACCGTCGGCATCATTGAACTGGGCGGCGGCTACAGCGCCTCCGGCCTCGACACCTACTTCAACAATCTCGGCATCACCCCACCCACTGTCGTCGCGGTCTCCGTCGACGGCGGCGCAAACACGACCGGTAGCGACGCCGACGGCGAGGTCGATCTCGATATCCAGGTGGTCGGCTCGATCGCCACCGGCGCGACGATCGCCGTCTACTTCACGACGAACACCGACCAGGGCTTCATCGATGCCATCACCACCGCCGTACACGACACGACCAACAAGCCATCGGTGATCTCGATCAGCTGGGGCGGTCCGGAGACCAGCTGGGCGCAGTCTTCGCTCACCGCGCTCGACGAAGCCTGCCAGTCGGCCGGAGCCCTCGGCGTCACCATCACTGTGGCGGCCGGCGACGGCGGTTCGGTGGACGGCACAAACTCGAATGTCGTCGACTTTCCCGCTTCGAGCCCGTATGTGCTGGCCTGCGGAGGCACGCGCATCACAGCCAGCAGCACTGCCATCACCAGCGAAGTGGTCTGGAATGACGGCTCAGAAGGCGGCTCGACCGGCGGCGGCGTCAGCACCGCCTTCTCTGTGCCCACGTGGCAGAGCGGCCTGAGCGCCACCACCGGCAGCGGCCAGGCCAGCGCGCTGACCGGCCGTGGCGTACCGGATGTCGCCGGCGATGCCTCGCCCGCATCCGGATATAACGTGCTCGTCGACGGTCAGCAGGTGGTGGTCGGCGGCACCAGCGCCGTTGCGCCGCTGTGGGCGGCATTGATCGCCATCGTCAATCAGCTCAAGGGCTCGAGCGTGGGCTTCGTGAACCCAACACTGTACGGCGCGGCCTCGGCCTTCAACGACATTACCTCGGGAAACAACGACATCTCCGGCGGCAACGGCGGCTACGAGGCCACCACCGGCTGGGATGCCTGCACCGGCCTCGGCTCGCCGAAGGGTGCAGCGATTGCCGCGGCGCTCGGCGTCACCGGAGGCAGTGGAAGCACAGACGGCGGAACATCCGGCGGTGGAACGACAACCGGTGGAGGTACGACCGGGGGTGGTGGCACTGGAACCAGCGGGACGGGCAATGGCGGGACTGGAACCGGCACGACGACGGGCTCCGGCAAACACCACCATCACCCCAAGCACGGCCATGAGGAAGGCGCTGCCTGAGAACAGGCGCCGGGTGCCCAGGTCTCGATTCTGAGACCTGGGACCAGCCTTTACCGTTCCAGCTCCGGCTTGCCCTTTTCATTCCAGCGCACGTATCCCATCGGGCGATCATGATCGTGAGTGAAGAGCACCAGCCACCGCTCCGGGATGGCGCGCGCGTAGAACCGCTTACGCTCCTCGATCACCCGCAGTGGATCGAGATCGTATCCCATGCCCCAGGTCACATCGAGATGCGCGCTGGTGGGAATCAGGTCCGAGATATAGCAGGCATGCTCGCCGCCTGACTCGATGTGTACGGCCATGGTCTGCGCCGTGTGTCCGGGAAAGCATTCAACCGAGATGCCCGGCACAATCTCCTGCGCCTGGCCTGGCTGCGCCTCAATGAGCGTCATCTGCCCGCTCTCAATCAGCGGATCATAGTTCGCGCTGATGTAGCTCACTGCATCGCGCTCAAGCTGACGATGCCCATGATCCACTTCGCCCTTGTGCGCGAAGTAGCGCGCGTTGGGGAAGGTCGGAACAACCTTCCCCGCATCGGTCAGCGTCGTGTTCCAGCCGCAGTGGTCGAAATGGAGATGCGTGTTGATCACCACGTCCACCTCTTCGAACCGGATGTTCGCCGCCGCGAAGGAGGAAGGCAGAAGCTGCTTCGCCTCGACGAAGCTTCGCTGCTTCTCGCTCATCTTGTTGCCGAGCCCCGTCTCGATCGCGACGACATGCTTGCCAGTGCGCACGACCACCGTGTTCAGCCCAAGCGTGATGCGGTTCTGCGCATCGGCCGGCATACGCTTCTCCCACAGCGTCTTCGGCACCACGCCGAACATCGCGCCGCCGTCGAGCTTGAACGCCCCATCGCTCAGCACCGTCAGCTCGAAGTCACCGAGCGCAGTGCGTGTGCGAATAAGGTCGTCAGGATGCGGCGCGATATGCATTGGAGCCTGCATCCTTACTGCTCCTGCTGCGGATGCATCACGTACTGCTCGAACTCCTGCAGCAGGCGCGTGTGATATTCGCCCTGCGCGGCAGGACCTGCGATCGAGTGCGTCTTGCGCGGGAAGATGTTGTAGTCGTATGGAATCCCCGCATCGATCAGCTTCTGGATGTACTGCACCGTGTTGCCCAGGTGCACATTGTCGTCCCCTGTTCCGTGGAAGATCACGATGTGTCCGCGCAGCTTCGCCGCCGAGTTCACATCCGAGTCGTCGCGATACGCCGCTTCATCCTGCGAAGGCAGCCCCATGTACCGCTCGGTATAAATCGAGTCGTAGAGGCGCCAATCCGTCACCGGCGCGCCGCTGCCGCCCGCGAGGAAGCGGTCCGAATGGCTCAGCGCGTAAAGCGTGAAGCTGCCACCCCAGCTCCATCCGAACCAGCCCATGCGATGCCCGTCGAGCTGCGGATATTTCGCCAGCACCTGATCCACCGACGCAAGCTGATCGGCCAGCTCTGCAGGTCCGAAGCTGTGATACGCCGCCTGCTCAAAGGCGCGTCCACGGCCGGCCATGCCGCGATTGTCCACGTGCATCACCGCAAAGCCATGTTCGGCCATCAGCTGATCGAAGTACCAGTTGCGGTTGCCGTACTTGTTCTTCGCCGTGCCCACGCCGGGCCCGCCATACGGGTTCACGATCAGCGGCACGCTCGCCGCAGACTTCTCACCCACCGGCAACTGCAGCGTGCCATAGAGCATCGTCTTGCCGTCGGCCGCGGTCAGCGTCAGCAGCACCGGAGGCACCAGGGTGTGTCCTGCGACCGGATGCGACTTCCAGAACGGCGTGCACTCGCCGGCGCCCGTGCAGTAGCTCACCACGGCGGGCGTCGTCAGCGTCGATGAGGTATCGATGAACGCGCCACCCTTCTGCGCAAACTCCGGCGCATGGAAGCCATCGGACTTCGTCACGCGGCGCTTGCCGGTGCCGTCCAGCTGCACCGCCCACACCTGCTGATCGCGCGGGTTGCCCTCGTTCGAGAGGTAGTAGATCGTTCCCTTCGCCTCGTCGACCGCCTTGATCTCGCCAACCTCGTACTCACCATGCTCGAGCTCGCCCGCGGGCTTGACGTCACTCCCCAGCGGATTGGCCGGATCGAATGTGTAACGGTAGATGTGCGTATAGCCATCCTGCCAGCCGGTGTTCAGGAACTGGTGATCGCCGACGAACGTGATGTCATAGGCAATGGTGAAGTACTTCGGCTCGGTTTCGGCCAGCACGCGCTTCACGCTGCCGCTGCGCGTGTCCGCAAAATACAGGTCGCGATGTTTATGGTCGCGCGTCAGCACCTCGACCCACACCACGTTCGCGCTCACCCAGCCAAAGCGCGGAATGTAGTCATTGTTCGCGCTCACCGGGATATTGAGCCACTGCGTCGCGCCGCCTTCGGCGCTCACCACGCCCACGCGCACACCGGGGTTTGGATCGCCCGGCTGCGGATAGCGCTGCTCGTCGACTGTCGCATGCACCGGGATCCAGTCGGTCAGCGGATATTCCGGCACCTTCGCCTCATCCATCTGCAGATACACAAGCTGTTTCGAATCCGGCGACCAGAAATAATTACTTCTCGTATCAAGTTCTTCGAGATAGACCCAGTCGATCTCGCCGTTCAGCAGCGTCGGTTCTTTCGTCGTGGTCAGCGCGACGGTCCCGCCGCCGCCCTTCACCGGCTGCACGTAGAGGTTGTGATCGCGCACGTAGGAAACCCGTGCGCCGTCCGGAGAAAACTTGGGATCGTCCCCGCTCTGCATGCCCGTGTTGCCGATGGTCGTGCCCTCGCCGCTTGCGAGATCGTAGTTCCACAACTCGCCGTCGGTATTGAACAGCATGTGTGTCGAATCGGGCGACCAGATGTAGTCCGGCTGGTTGTAGCGGCTGCGATGGTCGGCGTCCTTCTCACGCAGTTGCGCGTTCAGCAGGCGCGCAATTTTGCCCACCGGCACCAGCTTCGTCAGCTTGCCGTCCGCTGTGTCGATCTGCATCACGTCGCCGCTGTCGGCAAAGTAGGTTGCACGCTTCCCGTCCGGCGACCAGCTGATGTCCCCCGGCGCGTCGCCCGTCAGGTCATCGCTGCTGTAAATCTCCTTGATCGTCCAGGGATGATCCTTCTGCGGATGATCCGTCGGGGCAGAGCTCTGCGCTGCGAGAGGAAGCGTCAGCGCGAGAGAAGCGGATGCAGAAGCAAGCAGGGCAAGAGTCTGAAAGGAACGCAAAGCAACTCGCAAGATAACTCCAGGGCAGGAATTTCGCGATCCGGTTTTCCGCGCAGGGGCACGCAGCGGACCGCAAACGTTTGGCAAGGCCATTCTACCGGTCGGCCCGCGCTACGCGATCCCTGCTGGATCGACGAGCCCGCTTTGGACCGCCTCATCGCCACAAACCTGTCATCCCGACCGGAGCGAGACAGGTTTTTCGTCTCGCGCAGTGGAGAGATCCGCGGTTGTGCGCGAGCGAAAGAACCGCAGGTCCTTGTTTGACGCCGAGGCTGGCTCACCGCCGTCCGTTATAGACTGCTCTTCAGGTCATGAACGACGAACTGCTCTCACTGGTCCAGCTCCAGGAAACCGATCAGGCCATCGCAGCCCTGCGCACCGGGCTCGCGGCCCTGCCGCAGAAAATCGCAGCGCTCGAAGAAAAACTCGCGCGCCAGAAGACTGCCGTCGCCACGGCCGAACAGGCTCTCAAGGACGAGGACGCCGCGCGGCGCCGCATGGAGAGCGACCTCAAGGACCAGCAGCAGAAGATCGTGAAGTTCCGCGACCAGTCCTCGAGCGTCAAGACCAACGAGCAGTTCAAAGCGCTGCAGCATGAGATTGAATTCGCCGAGGCCGAGATCGTGAAGATCGAGGACCGCGAACTCGAAAGCATGGAGCGCTCCGAACAGCTGGAGCCGCAACTGGCGAAGTCGCGGCAGGAGTTCTCCGACCACAGCCGCGTGGTCGAGCTCGAGAAGGAAGCCGCGCAGGCCAGGACGGAAGAGCAGAAGCAGCGCCTCGAAGCGCTCGAGCGCGACCGCCAGCTCTACCGCTCGCAAATCACCGGTAGGAATGACGGCGACACCCGCCTCGCTACCTATGATCGCCTCACGAAGTCGAAGGGCACCGCGCTCGCCGCCGTCGAGAACCAGCGCTGCACGGCCTGCCAGATGGGCGTGCGCCCGCAGCTCTGGAATCAGATCCGCTCCGGCCAGCTGCTGCCCTGCGAAAGCTGCGGCCGCCTGCTGTATCACGACCGCGAAGAGGCCGCTCCGCCCGACGCCGCACCCGGCGCGCTGCGCAACAAAGCTCAGTAACGAACATCGAAGAAGCCCGCCACAGGGCTCGACAGGATGGGAACGCATGAAGCGTATCTGTATCGACATGGACGAGGTGCTGGCCGACACTCTCGCCGAACATATCGCCCGCTATAACCGCGATCACCAGGAAGCCATCACCAAGGGCGACCTTCGCGGCAAGTGGCTCTGGGATATCGTCTCCTCCGATCGCCATGAGCGCCTCGACGGCTACCTCCGCTCCGAGGATTTCTTCGAAGACCTGCCGGTGATCGAGGACAGCCAGCGCGTGGTGCGCGAACTGCTGAAGGATTACGAGGTCTTCATCGCCACCGCCGCCATGGAGTTCCCGAACTCCTTCGGACCGAAGTACCGCTGGCTCCGCCGCCACTTTCCTTTGCTGAACCCGCGTAACTTCGTCTTTTGCGGCGACAAGAGCATTCTCAATGCGGACTACCTCATCGACGATCAGCCGCTGCACTTCCGCCGCTTCCCGGGTGAGGGCATTCTCTACAGCGCGCCGCACAACCTGAACGTCTCCGGCTTTCGCCGCGTGGACAACTGGGCGCAGGTCGCCGCGCTGTTTGTGCCGCATCTCGTGCTGCAAAAATAGAAAGGGCGGACCGCGATGGTCCGCCCCTCCGTTTGATCCAGACTTGCAGCCGCTACACCCGCCGTGCTGCGCCTAACGGTTTCACCTGCATGATCTCGCGATCCAGCGGCCGGCCTGCCGGCGCCGTATTTCCGTTGGAATGCCCGTTCCCGCTCTTGCCATTCGCCACCGCCGCCGGACGCAACGTCGCCCCCTGCACCAGATGCTGCTGGTGCATGGTCACGATCAGCGCCACAGCCGGCTCCGATCCTGCACAGCGATAGGCATGCGGAGTGCTGGCGTCGAAATACACGCCATCGCCAGCCTCGAGCACGTGCGCCTTGTCGCCGTGGCGAATCTGCAACTCTCCCTGGAGCATGTAGAGGAACTCATAGCCCGGATGCACGTGCGGCCGGACCTCCTTGTCCTCCCGCAGCGGGATGAACTCCGCATAGTAGGGATCCATGTGCCGGTCCGGCACCATGTAGCCCAGGCTTTCAAAGTAATAGGTGGGGTCGTCCGTGCCCGTCTGCGGCAGGCGCACACGGTCCGTTTTCTTGTGAATCCGGAAGAGCGTGTGCGGCTCCGGCTCGAAGAAGTACGACAGGTCCTTGCTGAAGACCATCGCGATACGGGCAAGATTGCGGAGCGTCGGAACGACACGGCCGGTTTCGAGCTGCGAAAGAAAGCTCGCGGAAAGGCCAGTGTGCTTCCCCAGCTCCACCAGACCCATGGATTTCTTCAGGCGCAGCCGTTTGATACGCTCGCCAATCTTGCGTTCTGCGATAAAGGCTTCTGCGGTCTCCGGATCGATCGTCAGTTTGCTTTCTTCCTGCTTCATCGCCATATTTTGTATCCTCGCGGTTCGTTTGCGGGGGGCAAATTCCCATTTTGGTACTGGGATGCACCAAACTGCAAAAATGTTCTTCCGATCACAATGTCTTTCATGCTGACCACAAGAGCGGCATCCAATTTACGAGTACGCCAAATCGCAAACTGAATTGCAGACCATGCCAGAAACCTCCAAAAAGATCCTGATCTCCGGCGCCTCGGGCCTCATCGGTTCGGCTCTTACTCAAGCGCTCCAAGTCCAGCAGATTGAAGTACTTCAGCTCTCCCGGAAACCATCCTCCGCAGGACAGCAGACGGTTCTGCGCTGGGATCCCTCGGCCGAACGTCCGGTATCCGACCCCACGCCACTGGAAGGCCTGCACGCCGCCATCCATCTCTCCGGGGCGAACCTTTCTTCGCGCCGCTGGACGGAAAGCTACAAGCGCGAGATTGTCTCCAGCCGCGTTGATACCACGCTGGCGCTGGGGCGGGTCTTCTCGCAACTGCAGGAGCCCCCGAAGGCATTTGTATGTGCCTCAGCCACTGGCATTTATGGCAACCGCGGCAGCGAGCTGCTCACCGAAGACTCCCGCCACGGCACAGGTTTTCTCACCGACGTCTGTGAGCTCTGGGAGCGGGCGGCCGCGACTGCCGGAGCCAGCGCCGGACGCGTCCTCCATACCCGCTTCGGCGTTGTCCTGGCCCCGAATGGCGGAGCGCTCGCCAAGATGCTGCCGCTCTTCCGCGCCGGGCTCGGCGGACCGCTGGGTTCCGGCCGGCAGTGGATGAGCTGGATCGCCTTGCCGGACCTCGTCTCGGCCATGCTCTTTCTCCTGCTCGATCCCCGCGCCGGAGAACTCACGGGAGCCTTCAACTTTACCGCGCCCGGGCCGGTCACTAACGCCGATTTCACCCACGCGCTGGGCCGGCATCTCCACCGGCCGGCGATTCTTCCCGCTCCGGCATTCGCACTCCGGCTGGCTTTCGGTCAGATGGCCGACGAGGCGCTCCTCGCCTCGTCGCGCGCCCTCCCGGAAGGTCTGCTCAAGGCCGGTTACCGCTTCCAGGCCTCGGATATCGATGCCGCGCTCAACACAGTCCTGCCCCGGCCCTGAATCTCATCCGGATTGCTGCTACGCTGAATCTGAATGCGCGGTAAGACTCGTCTGTTCAGCATGCCCAGATCTTCCATGGCCGCCCTGGCGGTCTTTGCCTCCGCCGCAGCCGTCACTGCCTCTCTTGCATTGACCGGCTGCGGGATGGAGGCTTCGCCGATGCCACCCAGCCTCAAGCTGCCCGAGCCGGTCACCGACCTTTCCGGCAGCCGCGCCGGCAATGACGTCACCCTGCACTGGACCATGCCTAAGCGCGACACCGAAAAGGTGATGCTCAAAGGCGAGCAGCACGCCGTCATCTGCCGCCATCTTGCGGACGGTCCCTGCCAGCGCGCCGGAGAGATCCTGGTCGCGCCCCAGGCCAAGGCTTCGTATACCGATCACCTTCCCGCCGACCTCGTTAGCGGCCAGGCACGGCTGCTCGTCTACACGGTCGAGCTGAAGAATCACGCCGGCAAGGACGCCGGACCGTCGAACAAGGTCTATCTCGCTGCCGGAGAGGCTCCGGCTCGCGTTCAAAACCTCGACGCCCACACCAGCGCGGACGGCATCCTCCTCACCTGGACGCAGCAGCCCGGGAGCGCCACCTTCCGCATCCATCGCGAGCTGGTCACCGATCCGAAGGCCAAGGCGGTCAAGCCCGATGAGACCGCAGGCACGCCCGCGCCCGATCAGCAGACCCTCGAGCTGACGATCGAAGACAAGGGCAAGGCACTCGACCGCGACGCCGCACTCGACCATACGTACAAGTACGAGGTGGATCGCGTAGCCCACTCTTCGTTCTCGGGCCACGATATCGAGACCACCAGCGCACCGAGCGCCACCGTGACCCTCGATGCCCGCGACGTATTCCCGCCGCACACGCCTACCGATCTCCAGGCCGTACCGGATGCCGACGCCGGTTCCGTGGATCTCTCCTGGTCGCCGAACACGGATGCGGATATCGCCGGTTACCGTGTCTATCGCCGCGATGCGGGCTCATCGACCGCGCCAGTGCGCATCTCACCCGCCGCTGCCGATGCCGTCGTCTCGCCATCCTTCCGCGACACCACGGCGAAACCCGGCCAGCGCTACATCTACTCCGTCAGCGCCATCGATCATGACGGCAACGAGAGCACCCGCTCAGCCGAAGTAGAAGAAGGACTGCCGCAACCTTAGGCGATATCAACATATTCGTTTGGCAGCTTTATTTCTAATCTCGAAGTTGTCATTCCGACCGAAGTGACCGCAGGGAGCGTAGTGGAGGAACCTGCAGTTTGGCCTGCACATCCGAGGATGCCTAGCAGCCTTACTGCAGGTTCCTCCCCTGCTCGAGACAGGAAAACTGTCTCGCTTCGGTCGGAATGACAAGCTTTTATAAAAAATCCTGCCAAAGGCAAGCATTCCGAATATGCCGATACGACCCAAGGCTACGGCAGTCGCAAAGGACAGAGCAGGCTGCCCTCCGATAGACTCGGACCACCTATTCCCATACGTTCGTCCACTCGCCCATTGGGCTTTTTATCCGGTTGATTCTTACCTGGGAGAAATCTCTCGATATGTCCTCGCGACTGCTGTTGGCCGCATCCTGCCTTGGCCTGTTCCTGCCGTCTCTCGCTCTTGCACAGAAAACACCCATCCAGATCACCGCTGACCTCCGCGATACGCCGCGCAAGCTCTTCCATGCCGAGATCGATATCCCGGTCACCCACGCCGGTCCCCTGTCGCTCACCACGCCGGAGTGGATTCCCGGCAATCATCGGCCCACAGGCCCCGTCAGCGATATCGTCGGCGTCGTCTTCACAGCAAACGGGCAGACACTGACCTGGCGCCGCGATGACGAAGATCTGTACCAGTTTCATGTCGAGGTGCCGAAGGGCGTCACCAGCGTGCACGCGCACCTGGATTGCATCGCGACCGCGCGGCTGAGCCAGCACCTGGCCATGCTCGAGTGGGAGAAGCTGCTGCTCTACCCCGCCGACACGCCTGTCCGTGAGATTCCCATTCAGCCCACGCTCATCGTGCCCACCGGCTGGGGCGTAGGCACAGCACTCACGCCCACCGATCCGGGCTACACCCCGGAACCGGCAAAGGGCGGCACGATCCACTATGCGGCGACCAACGTGGAGCAGCTTGAGGATTCGCCCGTAATCACCGGTGAATACTTTCACGAATACCCGCTGGCTCCGGATGTGTCGACGAAGCATTACATCGATGTGGTGGCGGACGATCCCGAGGACGCGAAGCTGCATCCTGAATTCCTGGCCGAGCTGACGCGGCTGGTCCACGAGACCGGCGCAGCCTATGCCTCGAGGCACTACAAGGCCTATCACTTCCTGCTCACGCTTTCCGACGTTGCCGGATGGGATGGCCTCGAGCATGGCCAGTCCAGCGATAACGGCGTGGAAGAAGCCGGCTTTGCCGATGCCGACCACCAGTTAAGCAACACCGATCTGTTGCCGCACGAGTTCACCCACTCGTGGAACGGCAAGTATCGCCGTCCCTTCAATCTGTACCAGGACGACTTCCACAAGATGCAGCAGGGCTCGCTGCTGTGGGTCTACGAAGGCCTAACGCAGTACATGGGCGAGGTGCTGGCGGCGCGCAGCGGGCTGGAATCGCAGCAGGAATACCGCGACAACCTGGCCTACACAGCCGCCATGCTTCAGGAGACCCGTGGCCGGGAATGGCGCTCCACTGAAGATACCGCCATCTCCAGCAGCATCCTCCGCGACCGCGACATGGCCTGGTCCAACTGGCGCCGGTCGCAGGACTACTATCCCGAAGGCACGCTGGTCTGGCTCGATGCCGACACCCTGATCCGCCAGAAGACCGATGGCAAAAAGTCTCTGACCGACTTCCTGCACATCTTCCTCGGCAAGGGCGGCGACACCGGGCCGCTCATCGTGACCTATAACTTCGACGAGTTGGTACGAGACCTGAACGAGGTTCTGCCGTACGACTGGGCCGGCTTCCTGCGCGATCGCGTGATGAAGATTGCCCCGGATGCCAACGTCGCCGGCATCGAACGCGGCGGCTACAAGCTCGTCTACACCGACAAGGCCAGCGACACCCTCAATGCCATCGGGCGTTCCGGCAATCACCTTATACCTTCGACCGGCGCGTGGTTCTCGATCGGGCTGCTGATCGGCCAGGACAACGTAATCCAGGATGTGCGCTGGAACAGCCCTGCCGACAAGGCGCAGCTCGCCCCGGGCTACAAGCTTCTCGCCGTCAACGGACACGTCTTCAGCATGGCGGGGTTGAATACCGCCCTGACCGAGTCAAAGAACAACAAGAGCCCCATCACTCTGCTGATCCAGGTGGATGACCTGGTGAAGAGCTTCTCCATCGACGACAACCAGGGCCCGCGCTGGCCGGCGCTCAAGCGCGTGGACGGCACACCCGACCTGCTCGACGCCATCACCACTCCGCTGACACCGGCGAAGTAAACACACAGAGGCGCGGGCAATCGGATCCTGCCGAAGAGGCCCGCGCCTCCTGAGCCTCAGCGCTGCGTGTCCATCCAGCCGCTGTTGTATCTCTGAAAGAAAGCGTCGTAGTCGCCTCGTTCCGCGAATCGCATGAGCTTCCCACGCTCCGACACAATCTCCGTCGCCTCCGGTTGATCCTTCAGCAGCGTTATGGTTTCGACGATGTACTCCGGCAGCGGCATCGCCTTGGGGTTCATGCCGCGCTCGCCCTGTAGTTCGGTCTGCACCCACGGCGGGATAATCTCGATCACCTGCACCCCTGTATTCCGCAGCTGGAACCGCAGCGACTGCGTATAGGAGTGCATTGCAGCCTTGCTTGCGCAGTAGGACGGCAGCATTGCCGCGGGCAGCATCGCGAGAGCCGAGGTCACGTTCAGGATCGCGCCTTCGGGCTGATCCATAAGCTGTCGGATCAATGCCGCGGTCAAGCGCATCGGGCCAAGCAGGTTGGTCTGGATCGTCATCTCGGCGTCGGCCATCTGCCCGGACGTAAGATCCTCGACCCGCTGTACGCCGGCGTTATTGATCAGCACATTCAGCTTCGGGAAGCGCGTGCGCATCGTCTCGGCAATTGCCTGCGTTTCCTCCGCATTGTCCTGATCGAAGACGACGTACTCCATGCCCGCATGGGCGGCGACCACCTCTCGCAGCACCTTCTCCCGTCGACCGGCAATGACCACCGCATTGCCCAGGGCGTGAAAGGCCTCCGCCAGTCCGCGCCCAATGCCCGTGCCTCCTCCGGTGATCAGGATCGTGTTTCCAGTCAGCTTCATCGTTTCTCCTTCCTCTCCGTTGAGAAATGGAATCAGGCCGAGACGGCCTCGCGGTCATAATTCCGGGCATAGGCGTTTTCGACGCCCGCAAGGATCTCGACAATCGAGAAGAAGCGGTCCCAAAGCGGCGTCTCGCGCAGTTCTTCCACGATCAGTTCGTAGGCGTGCCGGGACTTCGCCTCCCACATCCAGACGTCGGTCACGCGCGCCGAGTAGAACTCTGTATCGAAGATCCGGCAGCGGACCGTCTGCTCGTACTTTTTAAGAAGCGGGGTTACATAGCGCTGAAAGTGGCCGAAGCGCTCCTCGACCGGCATGGCCAGCCACTCGGGCATGGTCTTCACCAGCATGAAGATGGTCAGATCGTCCTGCTCGGCCAGGGTCTTTTCATTCGTTGTCATCGTGTGTTCTCCTTACACTGGAGAATATGAGCATTTACTCACTTTGAGTACTCGCATCCCTATGGCTAAAAAACGATCCACACACGAAGCCGTTCAGCCAAGAAAGACGCCCCTGCAACGGCGCTCCGTCGAGACAGTCGTCGCCGTGCTCGAGTCGTCTGCTCGCATTCTCGAAAGTCATGGCTTCGAGGGATTCAACACGAATGCCATCGCGGAGCGGGCAGGCGTCAGTATCGGCTCCCTCTACCAGTACTTTCCAAACAAGGACGCGCTACTCAGCGCGCTGATTGAGCGCGAGACCGCCGCACTGCTCGCCTCGGGAGAGGAATTCGCGCATATCCAAAACTGCAAGGAGATGCTGCGTGCCTACATCGGCGCTTCCATTCGCCATCAGATGCGGCGTCCACGGCTGGCAAGGCTGCTCGATATCGCGGAGCAGCGCGAGGCCTTCCAGCCTCAGGTTTCGCAAACCGTGACCCGGCTGCAATCCGTGATGGAGAACGCGCTTAGGCTGCCGGGAGCTCCGAAGATCGAAAACCATAGCGTCGCAGCCGGAGATATCCTCGCACTCATCCGCGGCCTCGTCGACGCAGCGGGCGAACGCGGCGAGCGTGCATCGCCTGAGCTGGCGCACAGGGTCGAAGGCGCGGTCTGGGGCTATCTCCGCAGTAGCGAATCCGCATTGGAAGGTGTAGAGTTGCACGACTTCCAGAAGCGCTGAACCGTCCTCTTTATCCAGAGCCTGTCATGCATTGCACTCATCTCACATTCTCTGGAGCTGGATTTATGAAGACGAAGACGATGATTTTCTGGGGAACACTGGCGCTATGCGGAGCCGCGCAGCTGCCTTCCACCGCGATAGCGCAGACAGGCAGACATGCCTGCACGGATCAGGCCAAGACAGACAGCTGCGACCGCAGCAGTTTCGAAAACGCCGTGGGAGCCGCGAAGACGATCGCCATTCAGGTTCCACGCATGGACGCCCACTCGTCGAAGCAGCTGCAGAAGCTCGTGGCCTATCTGGGCAAAACGGTGCAGCCGGATGGCGGAGATCTGACCCTGGTACTCACCCGGCCCGAGGTCAGCGGCATCGATTTTGGCCCATCCAGCCGTCCACTTGCGGTAATCCACGTGTACTCCCGGGCCTCCGCTACCGACCAGGGCGAACTCATCTGGACCGAAATCTATTCCGGCCAGCCGGATACTCCGTGGCCGACAGCCGTGCATCGGGTCATCGAGCAACTGCGTGCAGATATGAAGCAGCCCTGATCTCATTCCCTGATTGCACAGCAGGTCCGGTGGAACACCCCTTTCCGCCGGACTGACGGCCGGGCTATGCTGACGCCAGCTTCTCATTCCTCCGCCAGGTTGATCCGCATGCGCCGCGTGCTCGCTCTTGCCATTCTTTGCTTCCTCATTGCATCCGCTCACTCTCAGAACAGATCACCGGTGAAGCAGCCGACCGGCCCCATCGCCGTGATCGATACCAGCATGGGACGAATGACCTGCCAGCTCTACAGCAAGGAAGCTCCGGAGATGACGGCCAACTTCGTCGCGCTGGCTACCGGCACGAAGGACTGGACCGACAAATCGAACGGCCAGACGATGCACGGCGTGCCGTTCTACGATGGCACGGCAGCAACGGCAGGGGTCGGGGCTCTCACGGCCGGAGACCGCATCGGCGGCCATAAAGGCACGGCCGGTGATCCCAGACCAGCGGAGCAGACTGGTCTCAAGTTCGACCGCGCAGCGCGCCTGGCCATGGCAAGCGAAGACGATGGCAAGGTAAGCAGCTCGCTCTTCTTCGTGACCGACCACGCCGACTCCGAGTTTGAGCGGTTCCATAAAGGCTTCGTCTTCGGCCAGTGCGACGACGCCTCGATCAAGGTGGTGACCGCAGCCACCCACCTGCTGCTGAGCACGGACAACCACCCGGATCATCCCGTCGCGATCGATCACATCGCCATCGTCCAGCCTGGGCAGCCGCTGCCGCCGGTGGCTCCGCATGTCGACCCGGCAAAGGTGGTGCCGCAGCCCACACCGGTTCCGGATGCCCTAATTCCCGCTCCGGATCCGACTGGCCCAACCGTGCGCATCGAGACGTCGATGGGCGGGATGACCTGCCGCCTCTTTAAGGAGACGCCCATTGCGACGAACACCTTTCTCGGGCTGGCCGAGGGGACAAAGGAATGGAAGAATCCCGCCACCCACGCCGAGGTAAAGGGGCATTACTACGACGGCCTGCATTTCGGACGGATTCTGCCCGACTTCATGATTCAGAACTCCGACTATCCGCACGAGAACGCCGACGCATCCGGGAAAGGCACCGGGATCAAGTTCTCAATTGAGCCCGTCCCGGGCCTCGACTTCGATCGTCCGGGACGGCTTGCTATGGCCAACGCCGGTCCGGATGAGAACGACGGCGAATTCTTCGTCACAACGGTGCCGGTTCGCAAGCTCAATCAGAAGTTCACCATCTTCGGCCAGTGCGACGACGCGTCTGTCGAGGTCGCACAGAAGATTGCGGCGGTGCCCCGGGATGGGAATAATAAGCCGCTCAAGGCTGTGACGATTCTCAGCATTCGTGTTCAGGAGCATCCGTAGACGCCATTTGCTGTCGTTTTCTGCGCAGGTCTTCGCTTTTCCTGAAACGGTCGGCTTCCGGCGACGCATCTAAGATAGTGAAAGCCACGCCCCGCCGGAGCAGTCACAAGGGTAGTCCGCCTGTGCCCGATATTGACCGGATGTTCAGTTCCCTTCCGCGCCCGGTTGGCCGATAATGGAGGGGAATAGTGGCTCTGAAGGAGAGAAACCATGTCTAAGACTCTGCTGGAACAGCTTCGCACCATGACCACCGTCGTTGCCGATACCGGCGACATCGAGGCGATCGAAAAGGTCAAGCCGCAGGATGCGACCACCAACCCGTCGCTGATCACCGCGGCGGCCCAGATGCCGCAGTATCAGCAGATCGTCGACGACACGCTGATCGAGGCCAAGAAGTCGCTCGGCGACAAGGCGAGCGATGAGGAAGTCGCCAAGGAAGCCTTCAAGCACCTGGCTATCGCCTTCGGCAAGAAGATCCTGGCCGTGGTTCCGGGCCGCGTCTCGACGGAAGTCGATGCACGCCTCTCGTACGATACCGAGAAGACCCTGGAGCAGGCCCGCGCGATCATCAAGCTGTACGAGGGCGCCGGCATCGACCGGAAGCGCGTGCTGATCAAGATCGCCTCCACCTGGGAAGGCATCAAGGCCGCCGAGATCCTCGAGAAGGAAGGCATCCACTGCAACCTGACCCTGCTCTTCGGCCTGCACCAGGCGATCGCCTGCGCCGAGGCCGGCGTCACGCTGATCTCGCCCTTCGTCGGCCGTATCCTCGACTGGTACAAGAAGAATACCGGTAAGGACTATGTTGGCGCCGAAGACCCAGGCGTCCAGTCCGTCACCAAGATCTTCAACTACTACAAGCACTTCGGCTACAAGACCGTGGTCATGGGCGCGAGCTTCCGCAACATCGGCGAAATCGAAGAGCTGGCCGGTTCGGACCTGCTGACCATCTCTCCGAACCTGCTGCACGAGCTCGAAGCCAAGACCGGCGACCTGCCCCGCAAGCTGGATCCGGAGAAGGCCAAGAGCCTGCAGATCGAGAAGATCACCGTCGACAAGGCGACCTTCGACAAGATGCACGCCGAGGACAAGATGGCCAGCGACAAGCTTTCGGAAGGCATCGAAGGCTTCTCGAAGGCGCTCGTCCAGCTCGAAGAGCTGCTCGCGAAGCGCGTCTCCGAGCTGACCGCTGTAGGCGCAGCCAACTAAGCGCTCATTGCTTCAATGTAAAAGGGCGGACCTTCGGGTCCGCCCTTTTGCGTTTCGCTTCAAGTTCAAAATTGATGAGGCAAGGCAAGAATTATGACAAGTCGAGTTATATTTTCATATAATCGACGCCAGGGGCTCGCCTATGTACATCACAAACCTGCGTAAAGTCGGCGGGTCGATCATGCTTGCCGTTCCTCCCGCCATTCTGGACCTGCTGCATCTCGAGGCTGGAGCTACGGTGGGGCTGGCTGTCGACGGGGAACGCTTAGTGGTCGTACCCCAGACCGCACCCCGCTACACACTGGAAGAGCTTCTGGCAGCATCCGACTACTCTCAGCCTCTTGAGGCCGAAGAACGCAGGTGGGTCGATGCGCCAGCTGTAGGCGGCGAACTGCTGTGAATCGTGGCGACATCTACATGGTGTCACTCGATCCGACAAAAAGACATGAACAGCAGGGACATCGACCCGTGCTGATCATTTCCCCAACGGCGTTTAATCAGGCGACCCGGCTGCCTATCGTCCTGCCCATCACCACGGGCGGCGAGTTCGTCCGGCGCATTGGATTTGCCGTGCCCCTCTCCGGCATCCGAACCACTGGGGTAGTTCGTTGCGACCAGCCGCGTGTGCTCGATATCCTTGCCCGCGACGGCAAGAAAGTAGACACGTTGCCAGCAGAGATTCTGAACGAAGTACTGGCGAAGACTCTCACCCTGTTCCTGTAATTGGGGCCACGCGCGGTCCGGTACGGTAAAATCGACAGGTACGCCCTACGAAGAAAAGCCCGCCTGACGAATGACCATCCGACTGTTCAATACCCTGACAGGAAAAATCGAAGACCTGGCTCCTATCGACGGTAAGCCCTTCCGTATGTACGCCTGCGGCCCCACCGTCTACGATTACGGCCACATCGGCAACTTCCGCACCTTCCTGCAGGTAGACGTGCTTCGCCGCGTACTCCGCCTCAAGGGCATCGAACCGCAGCACGTCATGAACATCACGGATGTCGATGACAAGATCATCCGTAATGCCGCCCTCAGAGGTGTCAGCATCTCGGAATACACGCCTCGCTTTGAGAGCGCTTTTTTCGAGGATCTCGACGCACTCTCCGTGGAGCGGCCCGAGATCGTGGCCCGTGCGACCGAGCACATCCCGGCCATGGTCTCGATGATCGAGAAGCTCGCCGCCGAAGACTACGCCTATAAGACCGAAGACGGATCGTGGTACTTCCGCATCGCGAAGTTCCCGGAATACGGCAAGCTTTCAAAGAAGGATTTCACCGGCATCACCGACGGCGCGCGTGTCGACGTGGACGAATACGACAAGGATTCGGCCCGCGATTTCGCCCTCTGGAAGTCGGCCAAGCCCGGCGAGCACCGCTGGGAGACGGCTCTCGGCGCCGGCCGCCCTGGCTGGCACATCGAGTGCTCGGCCATGGCCAATGAATACCTGGGCGACACGATCGACCTGCACGCCGGCGGCGAAGATCTCATGTTCCCGCACCACGAGAACGAGATTGCGCAGTCCGAGTCGGCCACGCACCACTGCTTCGCGCGCCACTGGTTCCACGTTCGCTTCCTGCTGGTCGAAGGCCGCAAGATGTCGAAGTCCGAGGGCAATTTCTATACGCTGCGCGACCTGCTGCTCAAGGGCTACAAGGCCTCGGCCATCCGCATGCTGCTGATTTCCGTGCCTTACCGGCAGCAGCTCAACTTCACCTTCGACGGCCTGATCGCTGAGACCGGCGCCATCGAACGCCTGCGCACTTTCCGCGAGCGCGTCCGCACGGCAAAGCCTGCGAACGAAACGAATACGGCCCTCACCGACGAGACCGCACGCTGCGAGAAGAACTTCCTCGACAGCCTGTGCAGCGACCTGAACACGGCGACCGCCCGTGGCGCAATCTTCGATCTGGTCCGCGCCGGCAACGCCGCGCTCGATGCCGGAACGGTCGGAGCAGAGAATGCGGAGCAGATCCTCGGCGTGCTGAAGCAGTTTGACGCGGTGTTTGCTGTCCTTGAGGACCGCGACGCCGAGTGGACGCGCTTTGCCCTGGACTGGGCCGAGCGGGAAGGCCGCCTCGACGAGGCATCGCCCGAGGTGCTCGCACAGCGCTCGCTTTCGGACGAGCAAATTCAGGCCCTGGTGGACGAACGCACCCGCGCCAAAAAGACCCGCAACTTCGCCCGTGCCGATCAGATCCGGAACGAGCTGGCCGAAAAAGGCATCCTGATCGAGGATTCGAAGGACGGCGTTCGCTGGAAGCGGAAGTAAGAGCTACGCACTGCGGTAACAGATCAGAACCTGTATAGGAAATTCCCTATGACGTTCAAGCGCAGATTGCGATGGCTTGGCAAACTGGTTTCCGAAGAAGGCTTTACTCTGCATTACGGAAACAGAAGTGTTTATTACGCTGATGCGCGAGGCGTTTTTCAGTTCGGCTTCGAGGACGCTCTTTTATTCCCAAAACCGCATCAGGTTGCAGGGGACCCTGTCACGCTGGAAGCCTCTGAACTCGAAGAAGTGATGGATCGGGTGATTCGAGGCATTCGGTTCGATGGTCATACCGTAGATGTATATCGATCTCGACTATGAATTACGAGACTCTGCGCGACGCGCAGCTTCCAGTGCCTCGACTCGTCTCGTGAGTGCAGCAATAAGCCTGTGAATCTCAAGCTCGCGCTCCTTCCATTCGCGAATTGCGGCCATGATTGCCTGGAAATTCGCTTCCTCGTGGGCGCGGAGCGACTCAAACGTAGTTTCGAGTGAACGAACGCGCGTCTCCATCTCGTCCATCGTAGTCCTGCACATTTGTCTCTTCTCCAGTATTTCGTCGCGCAGGTTGTTTCCCTAAGCAAGTTGGGACAACTCGGATTCTCGAAGGTTTGCCGACTACACTCAAACTAGCGACCCCGCATGGCCGACAACTTTGCACAGACCGTCAAGCAGCAGGCCGATATCGTCAAGATCATCGGCGAATACGTGCGTCTGAAGAAGGCCGGCGCGCAGAACATGCAGGGTTTGTGCCCGTTTCATGGCGAAAAATCGCCATCCTTCTCGGTCCATATCGGCAGGCAGTTCTTTCATTGCTTCGGCTGCGGCGTCTCGGGTGATGTCTTCACCTTCATCCAGAAGATCGAGAATGTCAGCTTCCCCGAGTCGGTGAAGACGGTCGCCCTCAAGTGCGGCATCCCGCTGCCCAAACGTGAGTTCTCCTCGCCCGAAGAGGCGGCCGAAAGCCGCCGCCGGGGCAAGCTGATCGAACTGCACGAGGTTGCGACCGCCTTTTTCCAGGAGCAGCTGAAGACACCCGAAGGCGCACTGGCCCGCGAATATCTCCACGGCCGCGGCCTCTCGGACGAGGGCATCGCCAAGTTCCGCGTCGGCTACGCGCCGGAGAGCTTCCACGCGCTGCGCGAGCGGCTACAGGGGCTTGCAGACATCGACACACTGCGGGCCTCGGGCCTGTTTTCCTTCAAGCAGCAGGAGGATGGATCGCCCGGCCCGATCTACTCGCGCTTCCGCAAGCGCGTTACCTTCCCCATCGCCAGCGAATCGGGCAAGGTCATCGCCTTTACCGCCCGCGCCCTCGAGAGCGGCGACAAGGCGGGCCCGAAATACATGAACTCGCCGGAGACGCCGCTCTATCACAAAGGCAATGTTCTCTTTAATTTAGATAAGGCTCGACAGCCCATCCGCGATTTCGGTTTCGCCCTGCTGGTCGAAGGTCAGATGGACTGCATCTCGGCTTCGCTTGCCGGGATCTCGAACGTCCTCGCCACCAGTGGCACCGCCTTCACCGAGGCGCAGGTGCGCCTGCTCTCGCGTTACACGCAGCGTGTGCTGGTGAATTTCGATCCCGACAACGCCGGCGCCAACGCCGCCGAGAAGTCCATCGCGCTGCTCACCGAGGAAGGCTTCGAGGTCAAGGTCGTCACGCTCGAAGGCGGCCTCGACCCCGACCGCTACATCCGCGAGCGCGGCGCCAAGGAGTACATGGCCGCCCTGCGTGGGGCGCGCCGCATTCAGGATTACCTCATCGAACGAGCGCGCCAGCTCCATCCGCCCCGCACGCCGCAGGGCAAGATCGACGCCCTGAACTACCTGCTGCCCTTCATCCGCCTGATTCCCAACCGCATCGCCCGCGACGAATTCGCCATGGACGCGGCGCAGAAGCTGGGGATCGATTCCGCGCTCGTGCGCGAGGAGCTGAAAGAGGCCGCGGCCAAGAAGCGCGATTTCCTCGCGACCACGCCCAGCTCGCCGCTGACGCGCGCTGAGCAGATCCTGCTGCAGGCCTTCTCCGCGCCCCATAACGGGGAGAACTTCCATGCCGCCGAGGCCGCCTATCGCAATCATGAGGAAGACTTTGCGCGCATGCGGTCAGATGTTCACGATATGGTGAACTGCCTCCGCGCCCGCTCCCCCGAGGCCGACCCGATCCAGTGCCTCGCCGACCCCGGACAGCGCCAGATGCTGGCCGCCGTCTTCGTTTCGGTCCATGGAGCCGAGCCATCGGTTGAGGACATCGAGCAGGCCGTTTTCACCGTCCGCCGGGCCTCCCTCGAACAGGAGCTGCGCCAGCTCCGCGCCGCCATGCACCAGGCCGAACGCGAAGGCCGCGTCCAGGAAGCCGTCGAACTGACCCGGCAGAGCCTCCAGCTGACTCAGCGGCTCAGAGCTTTGGACTAGAGTCCGTTGGGGATTTGCCATCCGGGCATTCCGCCTTCGGCACGCGCTCCCGTTGGTCGCGTTCAGCCAGCACAGTACATCTCAACCGGAACAGCATAGGAACCTGCGGTTTTGCCGGGGACTGTACAACCGCAGGTTTCTCCACTCCGCAGGCGATAAAACCACCTGCTCCGGTCGAAATGACAATGTGGAGGAGTGACTGTGAACGAAGCACCGGGTGCCCCACCTCTCGCCTTTGAGAGGCGGGATCAGTCCTTCCCAGGTCTCAGAATCGAGACCTGGGGCACCCCGTATCCCGGCTATGCGAAAATGCTCATCCGATGCGACTTCTGGCGTGGCTGACCGATCTGTTTGTCGACACCTTTGGCATCACCCGTCCCAGGCCGGAACAGCGACGGCGCATCCACCTGATCCTCGGCATTCCGCTGCTGCTTTCGCTGCTTGCCGTTCTCTCGATCACAATCCTGTTCTTTGTGGTTTCTTCGCGCTAAATCGAGACAGATATCCGCTTGACGGAACGAAAAGGCATGTGGTGAAACAATTTCCGATTTCCGACATCTATAGCTATGAGGAGCCTGACAGACGGCTTTCCAGGATGGCGACGCAAAAGGTCGGCAATTATAGCAGCTTCGTTTTTGAGGCGTGATATCCTGAAAGTCTCTCGGTGGACGTGCGCCTACCGCCCGGCGACAGACAGCTCGCAATGGGATTGAATGCCTTCAATGGCCCGACCGCACTGAGTCCTACCCAGGCAAACACGACGACGATTCGAACAATTCGACGCGGGAGACGAGACGCGCTTTGGCCCTAGAAGACAAATACGAAGACGAACTAGAGAAATTGATCGATGCGGGTAAGGAGAAGGGTTATCTCACCTACGGTGAGGTGAACGACCTGCTCCCCGGCGACATGCATTCCGCCGACGATCTCGACGATCTCATCACCACCATCGGCAGCCAGGGCATCGACCTGATGGACGGCAGCCCCAAGGAGCGCGACGGCTTCGACGGTGAGAGTGAGGACGGCGAAGACGTCGAGCTGGATCTGACGCCCGGTACCCTGGAGAAGACCAACGACCCGGTGCGCATGTACCTGCGCGAAATGGGCACCGTACCCCTGCTCACGCGTGAAGGCGAAGTCGAAATCGCCAAGCGCATCGAGCGTGGGCAGCTGCGCGTGATGAAAGCCATCTCGCGCTCGCCTATCGTGATCCGCGAGATCATCGCCCTCGGCGAAGACCTCAAGCGCGGCGTGCGCAACGTGAAGGAAGTCGTCCTCTTCGACGAAGAGGAGATCACCGAAGAGGTGCTGCAGGGCCGTGTCCGCCAGACGGTCAACAAGATCGACACGCTCATCAAGCACCAGAAGAAGGCTGCGACCTTCGAAGAAAAGCTTGAGACGCTGAACCCGAAGACGAAGGCGAAGGAGCATCGCAAGACCCGCTGGGCCATCGCCCGCGAGCATGTCTACGTCTCTCGCATCGTTCGCGAACTCAAGTACACCAACACGGAGCGCAAGCGGCTGCTCGACAAGCTGAACAAGACTGTCGACACCATGCGCACCCTTGAGCGCCAGATCCGCACCCTGGACCAGAAGTTCGACCAGTCCAAGAGCGAAGAGCTCAAGAAGGAATACCGCCGCCAGCAGAAGAACTGCAAGACGGACCTCGAGAAGCTCGAGCAGGAAGCCGGTATCTCCATCGCCGAGATCAAGCGCACACAGCGCGAAATGATCCAGGGCGACATGGACGCCGAGAACGCCAAGCGCGAGCTGATCGAAGCCAACCTGCGACTGGTGGTTTCGATCGCCAAGAAGTACACGAACCGCGGTCTCCAGTTCCTCGACCTGATTCAGGAAGGCAACATCGGCCTGATGAAGGCGGTGGACAAGTTCGAGTATCGCCGTGGCTACAAGTTCTCGACCTACGCCACCTGGTGGATCCGTCAGGCCATCACCCGCGCCATCGCGGATCAGGCCCGCACCATCCGTATCCCGGTGCACATGATCGAGACGATCAACAAGCTCATCCGCACCTCGCGTCAGCTGGTGCAGGAGCTTGGCCGCGAACCTACCTCCGAAGAGATCGCGCGCCGCATGGATATCCCAGTCGCGAAGGTCCGCAAGGTCCTCAAGATCGCGCAGGAGCCCATCTCGCTCGAAACCCCGATCGGCGAAGAAGAAGATTCGCACCTTGGCGACTTCATCGAAGACCGCCAGGCCGTTTCGCCTTCGGACGCTGTGATCAGCGTGAACCTGAAGGAGTACACCTCGCAGGTGCTGCGCACCCTGACGCCGCGTGAAGAGCGCGTCATCAAGATGCGTTTTGGCCTGGAGGATGGCTCCGAGCACACACTCGAAGAGGTCGGCCAGAGCTTCCAGGTCACCCGTGAGCGTATCCGCCAGATCGAAGCCAAGGCTCTGCGCAAGCTCCGCCATCCTTCGCGCTCGCGCAAGCTCAAGGCCTTCGTCGACACAGTCATCGAGTAGACGATTCCGAACCCTGATAACGAGAAAGCCCGCCTCCCAAGGCGGGCTTTCTCGTTGCAGGAGCAGGGTGAGCGAGAAAAACGGTCCCTTGCCGGCGGCCTTACCTCGAAGCTGCCATTCCGACCGCATATACGGCCAAACCGCAGGTTTCTCCACTGCGCGAGACGGTAAACCTGTCTCGCTTCGGTCGGAATGACAACTCCGCCCGAAATTTGCTGACCGTCTTTCTACTGACAGCTGCTCCGAGTTTTCCTTCGAGGTACTCTTCTGCAAAGCTTCTGCAACCGTTACCGCATCTAAACCGTCCATGTGGTGTTAGCAGCAAGTGAAAGCGGACCACGATCCGCTTCGTACTACTTCTTTTCTGTGAGGACCCCCGAAATGATCAGGATGCAGACCGCTCCGCGCCTCCGCTTCGTTATCGCCGCTTCCCTATTCGCCCTTGCGACGAGCGCCATCCCCGCGCTGGCTCAATCCGCAAGCCAGGGCGACGCGACCGCTGCCTCGGACAACGGTCACAGCGGCTACTCCAGCTCCACCGACTGGAAGGCCTACCTGAACGACGACATGCCGGCTGACGGCAGCGCCGCGACCGCAGCTTCGCCTGCCGCCGGTGGACAGTACGGGACTTACGGTGGACAGTATCCCCGCGGCAACAACCGCTACCCGGGATACGAAAGCAACAATACCTGGAGCCACATCGCCATTGAAGCCGGCGCCGGATTCACCGCTCCTCTCGGCAACACCACCAACTTCAGCGTCACTGACATCGAGAACGGCCTGCTCGCGCCGAACCAGACCTACGGCTACAACATCAATGTGGGCGGCGGCTGGAACTTCTCCAAGCGCCTGGGCGTGCTGCTCGAGTACGGCTGGAACCGCAACAAGATCCCCGGCACTTATACGACCGAGCTCTACAACATTGAAGACCTTGGCGCTTACGGCTACAACTCGCTGAGCGGCAACGTCAATACCTGGTCGTTCACCATCGACCCGATCTTCTATCAGCCCATCACCAAGAAGTTCGGCGGCTACGTCACCGGCGGCGGCGGCTTCTATCGCAAGGTCACCAACTTCACCGAGCCCATCACCGAGTGCTACTACTACTGCTACGACGTGGGCGTGACCGTCGATCACTACTCGAGCAACCAGGGCGGCCTGAACTTCGGCGTCGGCTTCTACTACAAGGCCTTCGGCGAAGACAGCAATGCCAAGCTCTACGCGGAAACCCGCTACGTCTGGGTGGATTCGCCCAAGGCCAGCGCCTCGAACTACTACAACGGTTCCGGCACGGAGAGCCTGCTGCCCGTCAGCTTCGGTATCCGCTTCTAACCCTCCACTGCAAAGCGTAAAACGGCAAAAGCCGGCTGCCTCTCGATGGGGCATCGGCTTTTCTTTTTAAGGAGATAAGCGGCCAACAGTAATAGAGAAGAATTACCTAGGGTCAATGCACCATCGCGACTCGACGACTGGCAAGCGCTTCCCATACGTTACCCCCTACTGGGGCGCAAATCCGATGAGTATCGCCACAGCCGGGAGCCTGCCAAGAAACGCAAGCTCCTGAACCCACTATGCATAGGAGGGCGGAGGCGACACGCTTCCGCCTTTTTTTCCTGCACATTTTCAAGCCTGAAACGCGGAAACGGAATCCCGCAAACGAAACAGGCGATCCTCGGGAGGATCGCCTGTTTGATGGCTGCTGCAGCACAGGGCTAGGAGAAGATCTCCTTCACCTTATCGAAGAGGCCGCGCGAGGCCGGGGCATTTTCAACCGTCAGCGTCTCGCCAAGCTGCTTGAGCAGCTCCTTCTGCACGCGGGTCAGCTTCTTCGGCGTCTGTACCGCAACCTGCACCACCATGTCGCCACGGCCGTGCTCGTTGAGGTACGGAACGCCCTTGCCCCGCAGCCGGAACTGCGTGCCGCTCTGCGTGCCTTCCGGCACCTTCAGCGCGGTATCGCCTTCAAGGGTCTGAATCTGGATGTCGTCGCCGAGCGCCGCCTGCGTGAAGGAGATCGGAATCACGCAATGCAGATTGTTGCCGTCACGCTCGAAGAAGGCATGCGGCTTCACCGTCAGCGCGACGTAGAGATCGCCGGAAGGACCGCCGAAGCGTCCTGCATCGCCTTCGCCCTGGTAACGGATGCGCGTGCCGTCCTCGACACCGGCCGGGATGTTCACCGCGATGGTGTGCTGATGCTCCACGCGGCCTTCTCCACGGCAACCCGGGCAGGGATCAGTGATCATCTGTCCCGAGCCTCCGCAGGCGTTACAGGTCCGCGCCACGGAGAAGAAGCCCTGCTGGTAGCGCACCTGGCCGCGCCCCTGGCACTGCTGGCAGGTGGAGGGACCGCGTCCGCTGGCCGTGCCCGTGCTCTTGCAGTCCGGACAGCCTTCCATGCGGCGGAACTTCACCTGGACTTCCTTGCCGAAGACCGCATCCTCGAACTCGATGGTCACATCGGCGCGGATGTCGCGGCCCTTCTGCGCACGCGAGCCACGGCCGCCGCTGCGGCCGCCACCCACATTAAAGCCGAAGAGATCGCCGAAGATGTCTCCGAGATCCTGGAAGTCGACAAACGGATTGCCGCCTGCTCCGGGAGCGCCCGCGCCGGAAACGCCGGCATGACCAAAACGGTCATAGGCCGCGCGCTTGTCCGAGTCGGTCAGCACCTGGTAAGCCTCGCTGCACTCTTTGAACTTCTCCTCGGCCGCTTTGTCGCCGGGGTTGCGATCAGGATGGAACTGCATCGCCAGCTTGCGGTAGGCGACCTTCAATTCCTGATCATTGGCCGTCCGGGCGACGCCGAGTACTTCGTAATAGTCTGCTTTCATCGTGTTCGACGAACTCATGCTTCCTTCTGCTGCGAATTGCTGGCCACACGGACCAGGGCGGGGCGCAGGAGGCGCTCCTTGATGCGGTAACCGCGGCGGACTTCCTCGAAGACCTGGTCATCGGGGACGTCATTCTTCTCGACCATCTCGAGCGCCTCGTGGACGCGCGGGTCGAACGTGGTGCCCACGGTTTCAACAGGCTGGACGTTCAGAGAGCGCAGCGCCTCTTCCATCTGCTTGACGATCAGCTCGACGCCGGTGCGCAGCTGCTCGGCCGATCCGGTGGCCTTGAGCGCCAGCTGGAAGTTATCGAGCACGGGGAGAAACTGCTCCACGGCGCCGGAAACGGCGAAGTCGCGGAACTCGTTGCGCTCGCGGGCTTCGCGCTTGCGCGCGTTCTCGAACTCGGCCTGCGTGCGCGCCAGGCGGTCGACCAGCGCGTCGCGCTCGGCCTTCAGCCTTTCATACTCTTCCAGCGGAACGCTCAGCCCCTCGGGCGCGTCGGCCACCGCTGCAATAGTCTCAGGGGTTTCAGTCTCGTTCACGGGGTTTTCCATCGGTTCATTGCTCATGGGATGAGTCCCAACATCCTTTTTCTGCTGATAAAAATTCGCTGTCTTTTTCAGTCTATCGCGGAGATTCATGGGTCTTTCATCGCGGCGCGGGGACATCCTTATCGGATGCTCCAGAGCGGCGTCCGGTTCCAACGGGAAACAGTCTACTGGGGCGACTGGAAAAGCCGGTCGGAAAGTTGCGCAAGGTAGGAAACGGCCCCGATCGTCTGTTCATATTGGATCCGGGTCGGGGCAATCACCGCAAGCGTGCCGATATTCTCTGCCCCCATCCGCGCCGGCGCGCCGATCAACACCACATTGTGCAGCCCGGGCAGCGTCTCCTCAAGCCCAATCACCACGCGCACATCTTCCTGACGGGCATCGACATACGCGTTGAGCAGAGAAATCAGCCGCTCCTTGGCTTCGAGGGCATGCAGCATGGTCTGTAGCCGGCCGCGGTCGATCTCGCTGGCAAGCAGGTTGGCCGTGCCCTCGACGAAGATGCTCACCGTCGACGACGCCTCGCTCTCGAGCGCTCCCTTGCGATAAAGCTCCTCGAGCGAGCGCATCAGCCGGTCATATTCCGAGCGTTCTTCC
>NZ_JASGFD010000023.1:0-76759 GCF_047605705.1 Silvibacterium sp.
CTTGAGACAGAAGGCGAGCCGGCGCCGGCGCGCAGGGAGTATCCCACACGATTGCTGGTGCCGAACGGCTCACGCGATACGTTTGTAGCCGTGAACGAGATCGACTGGATCGAGGCCGCGGACTACTACTGCTGCCTGCACGTGGGCGCGCGGCGGCTGATGCTGCGGGAGACGATCAAGCAGCTGGCAAGCATGCTCGATCCGCGCAGCTTCGTGCGCATCCATCGCTCGATCATCGTGAACGTGGAGCGCGTGCGCGAGATTCTGCGCGAAGGCCGCAACGAAGGCGCAGTGGTGCTGCACAACGGCGAGCGGCTGCGCATGAGCCGCAGCGGCTGGCAGACGCTGATTGCCGCTGGAAGACAGTGGCCGGCCTGAATGATCGAAAGCGGACACTCCGATGGCCGAAAGTGAACACTCCGGACACTCCGCGGCAGTCATCCCTCTACGCTTTTACGATGTTAAGTAATTTTTCCCGCGAAACCTCGTTGCCGGGGAAGAGAACCTCTGCCATGCTTATGGTCGATCGTTCTTCGGAGCCCCTATGTTCTCATCGCTCTCGTCGCTTGTAGATCGCCAGGACCTGCTCTACGCGCTTCGTTCCGCACGCCGCACGCCACTGCTCACGTTGATCGCGGTGCTGGCGCTCTCGGTCGGCATCGGATTGAACACGGCCGTGTTCACCATCCTCAACCAGATGATGCTGGCTTCGCCGGTGCGGGAGAACCCTTCGACATTTGTGCAGATGTATCCGCACTACGAGGGCTGGTACACGGGCTCGTCGCTCTCCACTTCCATGAACAGCGACGACTTCGACGCGGTGCGGAAGCAGAGCCGCTCGCTGAGCGAGGCTGCTGCGTATGAAGTCATGTCGGCAACACTGGACGACTCGCGCAGGAAGACCTCGATGCAGCTGGTGACCTGCAACTATCTGCGCGTAATGGGCGTGGGCGAGCCGGAGATGGGCCGCTTCTTCGATGCCTCGGAGTGCGCCGCCGGAACCAGCGCGCGCGTGGTGGTGCTGGGCGAGCCGCAATGGAAGATCAGCTTCCAGGCCGATCCGCACATTGTGGGCAAAACGGTCCGCATCAATGGCCAGGCGCTGACGGTGATCGGCGTGGCATCTGCGGATCATGTGAATCACCTGGCGACGACCATCTGGGTTCCCTACACGCTGCAGCCGATTTTCAACCACGGCAACAGCGCCTTCCAGGAGCCATGGCCATGGCTCACGGTAGTCGGACGGCTGGCGAAGGGTTACACACGCACACAGTCAGGCGCGGAGCTGCAGACGATCCTCGAGAACCGGGACCATCTCTACAGCGGCGCGGAGGCGCACCTGCAGGCTCGCAGGACGACCGTGATCGCGACCAACGGATCGTTCATTGCGACACCGGAGCGGCACACGGTCCTCCTTGGCCTGATGGTGCTGATGCTGGGTCCGCTTTCGCTGGTGCTGCTGCTGGCGTGCACGAATATTACGATGCTCTTCCTGTCGCGGGTGCTGATGCGGCGCGGTGAGCTTGCCGTGCGGCTGGCGCTGGGCGCCGGGCGTGCGCGGCTGATGCGCATGCTGGCGATGGAGAGCTTCCTGGTCGCCACGACCGCCGGGCTCATCAGCGTCTTTCTCGCGGCGCGGCTGCCCCAGGTGATTCTGGGCGTCATCGATCCGCTCGAGAAGGGCATCATGCCGGCGCTTCATCCGGACTGGCGTGTCTTCGTTTATCTCGCAGCACTGGTGGCGGTCGCAACGCTCGCTTCGGCCATCGCTCCGTTGCTCGAGTCCTTCAAGCTGGACCTGGTGACCGCGCTCAAGGGCCGCGAGGGCTCGGTGACATCGCGCTCGCGCAGCACCAGCGTGTTGATCTTCGCGCAGATTGCGATGAGCTTTGTGCTGATCGCCGCGGCGGTGCTCTTTGCGCGGCTGCCTTCGACCGTGATGAACATCGATACGGGCTTCGCCATGCGCAGCCTGATGATGGTGCCGCTCGATATCCAGCTGCCGCCGTATACACAGGCCTCGGCGCAGGAGTTCTATCGCAGCCTCGATGCGAAGATCTCACGCATTCCCGGCGTGCAGGGGCTTGCTTACACCAACACCTATCTCTTCGGCCAGCCGCCGCAGGACGAGGTGCGCACCTCGCAGCAGGCGAAAGGACAGGGCCGCGATGCGGGCATCGATGAGGTGTCGACGAACTTTTTTTCCACCTTCGGCATTCCGCTGCTGCGCGGCCGCACCTTTGCGGATCAGGATCTCCCGGCAAAAGGCGATACCAGGGTCGCAGTGGTGACGCGATCCTTCGCGCAGGCGCGCTGGGGTGACGCCGATCCGATCGGAAAGATCGTGATCGTCGGAGACAATCGTCCGCTCACCATCATCGGCGTGGTGCAGGATGTGCGCTCGGAGCGCTTCGGCTCGCTCGACGAGCCGCGCCTTTACACGCTGCGCAATGCGAACTCGATTGCGGGCATCCTCTACGTGCGCTACACCGGCGATCCGGCTCCGGTCGCCGAGTCCATCCGCCAGGCGATCCGCACGCTCGACCCCAGCCAGCCGGATATTCCCGAGTCGGTGGCGAAGAGCCTGCAGGATGACTCGACCGCGATGGCGGCCACGGCCAAGGTTATCGTCGCAATGGCGGCGGTTGCCGTCGTGCTGGCGATGACAGGGCTCTTCGCCGTGCTCAACTTTGTGGTGCAGCGGCGCACGCGCGAATTCGGTATTCAGATCGTGCTCGGAGCCAGCCGCGAGGTGATCTTCGGCAGCGTGATCGGACGCGGAGCCGTGCTGATTGCAGCGGGGCTGATCGGCGGCGTGATCCTGGCGATGCCTGCCGCATGGGGACTGGCGCGGCTCGCCTCCAGATCGCTCGTGCCGATTCATCCCTTCGACGTTTCGGTCTACATCGTCTCGGCGTTGCTGCTCACAGCCGTCTCGCTCTGCGCCATGAGCCTGCCCGCATTCCGAGCCACACGCGTGGACCCAATGCAGTCTCTCCGCAACGACTAACCGCTGCTCCACGCAGGGCGATACGCCTTCGGCTGCTGCGCGCAGGGCGAGTCGCCTTCGGCACCCGCTCCCTTTGGTCGCGATTCCGATTCGACCGGTGGCCCATTCAAGCCTTCTTTTGGCTTGAGCGGGGGACGTACGAACTTCATTCATCCCTGCAGTCGGGTGGTTCGTACTTCCCGCCCAAGCGGAGCTTGGACGGGGCACCCTTGTTCGTTCCAAGGCGAAGAAGAACGGTTCGGCGCAGAGCTGCGGGGATGTGCATTCGCAGGATGCTCACGGTGGCCCATTCAAGCCTTCTTTTGGCTTGAGTGGGGGACGTACGAACTTCATTCATCCCTGCGGACGGATGGTTCGTACTTCCCGCCAAAGCGGAGCTTGGACGGGGCACCCTTGTTTGTTCCGCTGCGAAGAAGAACGGTTCGACGCAGAGCTGTGCTTCCCCACACAAGCCGACTTCGGGCTTGTATGGGCCACCCGGTAGTCACTAGGGGCCTCGTTCCCTTCAAGGCGAAGATGAGCTTATCGCTCTGCGAACACATCGAAGAGCCGCTGGATGAGGGCTCGACCTGTGCCTTCGAGGAGCCGCTGCTGCTCTGAACGCGGGAATCGGTCCGCGGCGAGGTGAGGCTGCCAATCGGTCCACGTAGTGGCGGATGGCTCGACGTGAAACTGCAGGCCATAGACATTCGATCCATAGCGAAAAGCCTGGTGCGGATAGAGATCCGACGAGGCGAGGAGCGTGGCTCCGGCGGGCAGATCGAAGGTGTCGCCATGCCAGTGGAAGACAGGCAACGGTGAGGGCGCAGAGGCAAAGACGGCGTCCTGCGCGCCTTCTGCGGTGAGCTGGACTGCGTCGAAACCGATCTCCTGCCCGGGAGCTCCGGGGTAAACGCGCGCGCCGAGAGCGGCGGCGAGCAACTGCGATCCCAGGCAGACGCCGAGCACGGGCTTGTTTGCTGCGATGACCTCGCGCAGCAGCGCGATCTCCGATGCGATGTGCGGATAGCGCTCCTGCTCGTAGACGCCCATAGGGCCGCCCATGACGATGAGGCCGTCGAGAGCGCTCGCAGCGGGGAGCGGCTCGTTGCGGTCGAGGCGAACGATCTCCGCGATCAAGCCCCGGCGCTCGATTTCGGCGAGCAGCAGGCCCGGCCCTTCGAACTCCACGTGCTGCAGGATGGCCCAGCGCTTCGGCATGTTGCGTTTCTCCTGAAAAGGATTCCTTGGCTATTGTTTCATCCGGGGGCTTGAGATCCGGATCCCACTCAAGCCAACTTCAGGCTTGCATGGGCCACCGTCAGCGTCTCTATTTCCTGGACGCTGCCTCCTGCGCGTGCATTGAGCGCTTCTCACCGCTGGGCGAGTGGCCGGTGGCGCGGCGGAACATGGCTGAGAAAGCAGCGGGCCTGGCGTAGCCGAGAGCGCGGGCGATGCGCTGGCTCGACTGCCCCTGCGCGAGGCGGATTTGCGCTTCGAGGAGCAGCAGCTGCGAGCGCCAGTCGTCGAAGCTCATCCCGAGTTCGGCGCGGAAGAGACGCGCGAGCGTGCGGCTGCTGATGCCTTCGCGCGCGGCCCAGTGGTCCATCGAGCCGTGGAGCGATGGATTCTGCTGGAGCGCATGGCAGACGCGGCGGAGGCGTGGCTCGCGCGGCTGCGGCAGGTAAAGCGGCAGCACCTGCCAGATGCGCAGCTCGGCCACGAGCAGCGAGGCGATTTGCGCAGCGCGGCTTTGCGGGCGGTAGAGGCGCGGCTCCTGCGACTGCGCGACTATCAGCTCGCGCAGCAGCGGCGAAACGCGGATGACGGCGCAGCGGGATGCGGGCGGCGGCACGGAATCGTCGAAGAAGACGGTGCGCATGCGGACCTTTGCTCCAGCGGGGCCGCGCATGCGGATGCCGTGGCGCGTATGCGCCGGCACCCAGATGGCGCGCGTGGGCAGCAGCGCCCAATGGCCTTCCGCGGTGGTTACGATCATCGAGCCTTCGACCGCATAGATGAGCTGGGCCTTGGTGTGCTGGTGCGCGGGAACGCGTTCGCCGGCGGCGTAGTCGAAGGCGAGCACCGCTACTGGCCGGCGCAGGCGGAGGCACTGCGCAAGATCGGCGTCTGTCCGTAAATCGATGGTTTCTGTCTTCATAGCGAAAACCTGCCGCTCCAGGCTAAGTATATGAGGGCGGCGAGCGAAGATAGAAACCGGTTGTGGCTGATTGCAGGTGCGGTGATCCTCGCACCCTTCATGGAGGTGCTGGATACCTCGATTGCCAACGTGGCGCTGCCCTATATGGCGGGAAGTCTCTCGGCATCGGAGGACGAGGCGGTGTGGGTGCTGACCTCCTACCTGGTCGCCAACGCCGTCGTGCTGCCGATGAGCGGATGGCTCAGCGGACGGCTGGGGCGCAAGCGGTTCTACCTGCTCTCGGTGGCGATGTTCACGGCGAGCTCGCTGCTGTGCGGGATCGCACCCACGCTGGGGCTGCTGATTCTCTTCCGCATTGTGCAGGGGCTGGGCGGCGGCGGACTGCAGCCGACGACGCAGGCGATCCTCGCAGATACGTTTCCGAAAGAGCGGCTGGCCGCGGCCTTCACGCTCTACTCGGTGGTGATTGTTCTGGCGCCCACGCTGGGTCCGGTGCTGGGCGGATGGCTCAGCGACAACTGGGGCTGGCGATGGATCTTCTTTCTGAATGTGCCGTGCGGCGTGGCGGCATATCTGCTGAATCGCGCACTGCAGCCGGATGCGGACCGTGTCCACAATGCAGCACACACTTCCGCAAAAGGCGCTCAGACTCCTGCTCGAGATGGCAAGGCTCTACCCAATGCAGCACAGGCTTCAGCGATAGGCACTCACACTCCTGCTCACACCACAGACTGGGGAGGGATCGCGGGCATTGCCCTCGGCCTCGGCTGCCTCGAGTTCGTACTCGACCGCGGCGAGCGGCTCGACTGGTTCGGCTCCCGCGCCATCACCGTTGCGGCCATCGTCTCCGTCGTCGCGCTCGCGTGGCTCGTCTACCACGAGCTCCTTCGCGCCAAGGCTCCGGTGCTGCAGCTGCGCATGCTGCGCGAGCGGAACTTCGCGCTGGCCAACGCGATGGTCTTCTGCACCTACTTCGCGCGCTACGCGAGCACGGCGCTGCTGCCCGACTTCACGCATGACATGCTGGGCTACACGGCGACAGACAGCGGACTGGTGCTCTCGCCGGGATCGCTTTCCCTGTTAATCTTTCTGCCGCTGACGACGTGGCTGATGAAGCGCGTGGATGCGCGGGCGCTGATCTTCGGCGGCCTCATGCTGACGAGCTACGCCTTCTGGCGGCTGAGCGGGCTTGAGCTGGGTGTCGACTACGCGACGATCGTGCGGCTGCGCATCCTCGAGAGCGTGGCCGTGGGGCTGTTCCTCACGCCGCTGAGCGTACTGGCCTTCTCGCGGCTGGCCACGGGCAAGAACGATGCGGCCGCGTCGCTCTTCGGGCTCTCGCGCAATCTCGGCTCGGCGATTGGGATCTCGGTAGTGAACACGATCCTGGTGCGGCGCGCGCAGGTGCATGCGAACTATCTCGCGGCGCATGTGACAGCGACTTCGCTGCCTGTTCTCGATGCGATGCGGAGCCAGAGCGCGCGCATGGCCACGGCCGGAGGCGATGCTCCGGCGCAGGCCGCGATGCGCGCGATGGGCGCCATGTATGCGGAGCTGGGACGGCAGGCCGAGATGCTCTGTTACATCGACTGCTTCCACCTGCTGATGGGGATTTCGCTGACAGTCGCGCCGTTTGCCCTGCTGTTCGCAGTCAAGAAGCGCAGGGGCTAGGGTGTATCTTCTGGACCGTCATCCCGACCGAAGTCAGCACAGTGGAGGGACCTGCGGTTCTCTCCTCTGGCGAAGAATGAGGGTGCCCCGTCCAAGCTCCGCCTGGGCGGGAAGGCACGAACCCTTCTGTGCTCAATGGGGTTTGTACGTCCCCCACTCAAGCCAACTGCAGGCTTGCATGGACCACCGTGAGGATGCTGCGAACCCACCTCTCAGAGGCGAGAGGTGGGGCACCCGGCACTTGCTTATTTCTCCGCCGCGACTCTCTGCGCAAGATCCACCGCCTTCGCGAAGGAAGCGATCTCCTGTGCGACGACGACCGGGGCATCGATGGGAAGAAGATGGCCGGCTCCAGGAATGATCCGCAGCGCGGCATCGGGGATTCTCGCAATCACCTCGCGACGATGCTGTTCGATCGAATCCACCTGGTCGAGTTCGCCGGCAAGCAGCAGCGTCGGCGCACTGATCCGGCCTACTTCGGCGGAGATATCTTCCGCCATGCCGATCGTTGGCCACACCAGCTTCGCCTCTGCGATGGCGCTCAGGCTGTCTTCCACAATCTGCGCCACCGTCTGCGCCCCGGGCATGCGCGCGGTCAGAACGCGGATGCTCTGAAGCGCCGTCTCCCGGTTGTCATAGGCGTGCAGCTGCTGTTGTTTCGCCTCCTCGGGCATGAGGGAAGGCACAGGCGTTGCCGGGGCCACGAGCACCAGCCCGGCGAGTCCCCGGGGACGGCGCGACGCGACGAGCTGCGCCACCTTTCCTCCCATGGAATGGCCTACGAGGATGTAGCGTTCGAGACCAAGCGTGTCGAGCAGGGCCTGCGTCAGCTCGGCCTGTGCATGAATCGTATAACCGCGCGGCGAAGCGCCGGACTGCCCCCAGCCGGGAGAGTCGAAGGCGACGGTGTGGAAGTCCTCTCCGAGCGCCGCGATGACCTGCGACCAGGTCCGGTGCGTTCCGCCCCAGTAGTGCAGAAAGACGAGGCTGGGCTGGGCGGACGATCCGGCCTGTTCGACGTAGAGTGAGACATCGTTCACTGTCAGCTTCATTGGGGGCTCCCGGGCAGAGCGATGCGCGCACGCAGCCTCAGCCGTGTTGCAAGGCATGGATGGTTGTCTTCCGAGAGCTGGCTTCGCAACCTACTCGAGGTGCCAGCCAGACTGCAGGTGTCTCCACTGCGCGAGACGATAAAACCATCTCGCTTCGGCCGGAATGACAGGGTTCCTGTTCAACAATTTGTCCACAGCAGCCCTGTGGAAGCTGCCGATACAACCCGGCGTTCCCCTCAAGGACGAGGCCGTGGCGGCGGGTCGAGCGGGAACATGCATTCCAGGCGCAGCTCCTGCGCCGTAACGGTTTGCGGCGTGCCGATGGTCGTGACCAGCGAGAAATACGAGAGGCGCTCTTCGCCCCGGAGAAAGGTGATCGGCAGGATGGGGCCATCGGGACTGGTGCTCACCGGCAGATGGTTGGCGCCGGGATAACGCCTGAGCTTATCCAGAAGCAATTGCAGCCTGGGGTCGATGACGAGCCCTATGGCTTCGCGACGCACGCGCTGCAGAATTCCCGCTGCGAAGTTCTCCCAGTCTTCGATGTGCGGACGCAGACCGGCGGGATCGAAGGTCAGCTCGAGGAGATTGCGCGGCCGGGCAAAGGCCTCGAGATCGATCAGCGATCCGAAGAGGCGCGTGGCCGCGGTGTTGGTGCGGAGAACATTCCAGTAGCGATCCATCAGGAGCGCGGGATGAGGCTCGTGGTTGCGCAGCATCTGGTCGATGGCGCCGGAGACCACCTTCATGGTCGCGTCATCGAGCGCCGTCTCCGCGTACACAGGGGCATAGCCCGCGGCGAGCAGCAGCGCATTGCGCTCGCGAAGCGGCACGTTTAACGCATCGGAGAGCGTGACGAGCAGGCTGCGGCTGGGCACGCTGCGGCCGCTTTCGACAAAGCTCAGGTGACGCTGCGAGGTTCCTCCCTCGAAGGCGAGATCGAGCTGACTCCAGCCACGCTGTCCGCGCCAGTAGCGCAACAGATCGCCTACCGAGGAAACATGCGGCTCCGATGCTGTGACTTCACTCTTCACGCGAATGGCCTCCTTCCGATTCCTGCTACTTCGTCATTATTCCGCTCGCATTTCATCGATTCAATTACCTCCCACGTAATTGATGGATCGCAGCATGCGATCGATGATGACTCAGCGGCGATCAGAGATCGCCTGCGCTTGAGATCGGAACGATCCCGCGCCATGGCGAAGCACCTGATCGCATGGCAGGCAACGAGCCTTCAACAGGAGTCGAGACATGAACACATTCCATACGCTTCTGGAACGCAATCAGCAGTTCGCCGCACAGCAGTCTGCGGCGGACCAACACTCACCATCGCTGCCGGATGCTCTTCCCCACGTGAAGGCGATCATCCTTGGCTGCGCGGACATGCGTGTCGACCCCGCGCACGTGCTTGGCATCCAGCCCGGGGAGGCTGTAGTGATGCGCAACATCGGCGGCCGCGTGACACCCGGGCTGCTGGCGCAGCTGGGAATGCTCGGCAGGATCGGGCAGGTCGCGGGCAAGGTCCCGGGAGGCGGTGGGGAATTTCACATCGTCGTTCTCCAGCACACCGACTGCGGCATCACGCGCCTGGCGAACGACTCCGCCATGCTGACCGACTACTTCGAAGTGCAGCAGACGGAGCTCGAGGCAAAGGCTGTCACCGATCCGCATGCCGCGGTGGCGGCCGATGTGGCCGCGCTTCGCGAGACACCCGGGCTCCCGCCGGACTGGCTGCTCTCGGGCCTCGTCTATGACGTGGCCACGGGGCTGGTGAAGACGGTGGTCGCGCCATCGCCGGTAGCTGCCTGAAGTACACGGACAGCCGGCGCGTTTGCGCCGCTGTCCGTGGGGGGAAAAGCGCAGGGGGATGCGAGACTGCCGGCTCGTATCGACATATTCGTTTGACCGCCCTGTTTCTAACCTCGAAGCTGTCATTCCGACGGAAGCGACCGCAGGGATCAAGTTGGAGGAACCTGCGGTGCGGCTGCCGGCTTCCGAACATCCTCGAATGTGCGGGCGAAGCTGCAGGTTCCTCCACTGCGCGAGACAAGAAACTGTCTCGTTTCGGTCGGAATGACAAGCTCTTTTGAAAGATCCTGCAAAAAGCAGCCATTCAGAATATGTCGATACACGCTAAGTGCTGTGGGAAGCATCTGAAAGGGGCCCAAATTCGCGATCCAGAACAGACATCAGGATGAGGGAGTGATAGGCGCCATCCCGGTAGACAGCCTCGCGCAAGAGTCCGTCTTCACGAAAGCCGACAGAATGATAGACATGTCTCGCGCGATCATTTCGCTCGAAGACATCCAGCCAGACCCTGTGCATCTGGTACTCCGTGAACAGAGCATGGCAAACAGTCGAGAGCAGTCTTCTCCCGATCCCCACGCCTGGAACAGCCACGGCAATTCGCTTCAACTCAACGGATCGATGCTCCGTACGCAAGCCAAGCGCGATGCAGAAACCTTCTATCTCACCAGACTGCTGCGTGCTGACCCAGTACGCAGCATCCGGACTGCTGAGAGCCTGCCGATGTTCTGCCTCTGACCATGAACCGACGAGCGTGTAGTACGCAGGGATGGCCTCGATCCTCATGATGGCTGTGAGATCGTCCTGCACGGCACGACGGATAAGACTCACGCTGCCTCCAGCGCGACCAGGATCGATCGCATTTCGCATATGTTCGATCGGCCTTTTCCACTCAGGTATTAATCCGGCCATGTGTGCAGTGAACTCTGCCAATGAGCAGCGGGCCCTGGTCCGCTGCTCATTGGCTCATCGTGGCGCAAGCCGTTTGCAGCATCATGCTACAGCGGACTGGACGGGATGCGCCTTCAGCGCGTCGACCCACGCGTGGATGCGGGCTTCGGTCTCCTCCTGCTGGTTGTCTTCATCGAGCACGAGGCCGACGAAGATGCCGTCGCGCACGGCGAGCGAGCGATCGAATTCGTAGCCTTCAGTCGCCGTGGCTCCGATCACCTCGACGCCGTGCCGCGTGACCTCGTCATAGAGCACGCCCACGGCGTCGGCAAAGGTATCGCAGTAAGTGCGCTGATCGCCGAGGCCGAAGAGCGCGATCCTCTTGCCGGAGAGCTTCATGGTCGCGAGGCTGCGCAGGCGGCCGTCCCAGTCGGCCTGCAGGTCGCCGCAGCCGCTGGTGGGCGTGCCGAGAATCAGCAGGTCGCAATCCTCAAAGTCCGCGCTGGTGGCCGAGGCGATCTCGACGACTCTGCCGCCGATGCGGGACGCGATCTGTTCGGCCACGATGCGCGTGTTGCCGTAGTCGGTGCCGTAGATGACTGTCACTTTCATGTTTCCCTCACTCGCGAAGCGGTGAGCCCATCGAGACACGACGCTCGATGGATTCCACGCCGCAGGCAAAGAGGAAAGCAGCGGCCCGCTGCGCATCGGTTCGCGGCACAGCGATCCCTCCGCTCCTCTGAACCTGCGTTCAGAGGAGCACCCGGGACCATCGCAAACCGATGCGGCAGGGTCTCTGCCAACCTCGTCGTTATCGATCTCCGGACGTCCTGCGGCGCTTCGCCAAAAGACTGCCGCCGGGGTCCGTGCATGCCAGGAACGCGCCGTAGCGATGCAGGCGCGCCGAAATGCGACCATATCGGTCGCCATTAGTGTAACCGTGCTTGCCTGTGCGCGCCAACTTCGGGTCTTTGTGGCTGCATTCCGTGTTTCAGAGGCGAGACGTGGAGCACCAGCTTGGACAGCGGCCCATTCAAGCCTTCTTTTGGCTTGCGGGGCAAACATCTCTTTCACTCTTTCATTACGGAGGACAGAGAGGGTTCTGTTCCTCCCGCCCAAGCGAAGCTTGGACGGGGCACCCTGATCCTCGCTTACTGAAAGAGAACTACAGGTTCCTCCACTTCGGTCGGAATGACAGCGCTGGTGGGAAGAGGTTCCGTGCTTCCCCACTCAAGCCAACTGCGGGCTTGAATGGGCCACCCGGGTATTCTGCGAACCCACGTCTCAGACGCGAAACGTGGGGCACCCGCACCCTCGCTCGCGCAGTGGAGGAATGACAACGCATTCCTGCTAGCCGTGTTCTCGCTGTGTGCGCAGGTAGTTTGCGATCTTTGTCTTCCCTGCGTGCCTGGCCCAGTCCTCGGGTGTGCCCTGCCAGAGCGTGTCCTTGCGGTCGAGCCTTGCTCCACGTTCGACCAGCAGAGTGACCACCTCCATGTGGCCGGCCAGCGCGGCCTGGTGGAGCGGGGTCGAGTGCGCGTGCGTGCCCTCGGGGTTCCATCCGCCAGGGTCTTCGCCGGCGTCGAGCAGCAGGGCGACGATCCTTGTATGTCCGAACTGCGCGGCGAGGGCGAGGGCCTGCCGCCGCTCCTCGCTGCTGGCCGCGGTAAGCATGATGGGCACGTCGTTCGCCTGTCCGAGGGCGGCGGCCACGACGATGTCGACGGCAGCTCCGTTGCGGATGAGGGCATGCGCGGCTTCGAACTCGGCGTGCACGAGCGCGGGGAGCATGGCCGCATCGGGATCGGCTTCATGCCTGCAGAGGAGATCGATGAGCGGCAGCTGCACGCTGCATTCGCGCGCGACGCGGCCCGAGGCGATAAGCGCGAGCACCTCGCTCAGCGCCTCCTGGTCCTTGGCAGCACCGGCATGGAGCAGGACTTCCGCGATCTCGACGATGTTGGGCGGGAGGGTTCCGCAGCGGATTGGATTCTCGGCAATAAAGGCAAGCAGCGTGGGATTCCGGAAGTAGGGAGGGCCATCGAGGGCGATGCGCTCGCGCGCGAGATCGGGAAGGGCGCGGAGATACGGGCGAAGGGCCTCGGCGTCGCCTGCGTCCATGAGGGCGACGGCGTGGCGGAAGGCGGGATTGCGGATGCGCTCGTGCAGCGGGGGCGGAGGATCGAGGGAGTCGGCGCTGGCCGGTTTCGTGGTAGCTGGCTTGATGGGATCTGGCATGAAGATGCCTCGTCAGCTCAGGCGGTGAACGCCCGGCCCAGCCCTATCGCGGCCAATCCCCGGCGGTAGGCGATGGAGCTGCGGTCCGCGGGGAAATGCGCCTCGGCGTGGAGGTCGAGCGGCAGGTCTTCAGGGTATTGCTGCTCAACGATGGCCTGATCCTCAGCGAAGACCTGATGGTTGAAGTCGAGCGTCGCCTGCAGCGGCGCGTCCTTGTCGAAGTTACGACAAATGGGGACGAAGAGTTTCGTCTTTCTTGCGGAGACAGGCGAGGCCGCGTTGAGGATATGAAGTTGCCCGTTGGGAAAGAAGACGGTGAGCTTGGCGGTGAAGGGCAGGTAGGTCTCGAAGCGCCGCCGCCAGAGGAAGCCGGGCGGATCGAGGTGCTTGAAACCATTGGCGTAATTGCTCACCGAGGAGATGTAGTCGGCGACGAAGCCGCGCGGCGTGGAGGTGACGGTGTAGTCGGGCACCTCGGGATTGTTGGCCTCGCCGAAAGTGCCGAGGTGGACGAAGGCGAAGTGCGCGACGTCGAGAAAGCCTTCGACCTGGCGGCCGGCGGCGGCGTTCATGCTCACGCTGTCGGGCAGCACCTGGAGGTAATCGGGATCGGACCACTCGGCGAGCTCGGGGAGCTGCGATGCGTCGTCCGCGACGAGCTGGACCCAGATGAGGCCGTACGCCTCGCGGGCACGGAGCATCTCGATGCGCAGGCGCGGCGAGATGGCTCCGCCGGGATGCGCAGGAATGCAGGTACATCGGCCGTCGGGCGCATAGCGGAGACCGTGATAGCGGCAGACGATCTCGTCGCCTTCGACATGGCCGAGCGAGAGCGGCGCGCCACGGTGGAAGCAGAGATCGCGGGCAGCGGCGATGGAGCCGTCCCGCAGGCGATAGACGACAACGCGCTCGTCTAACAACCGCGCAGAGAGGGGTGTGCGCTTCGCGTGAGGATCGTGCGGCGATGCGTGCGGCAGCTCATGCGAGAACGCGACGGGATACCAGTGCGGCGCGAGGGCGCGCCAGTCGGACTCCGAAAAAGTGCAGTCGCGCGGGAGCTCAGGCTGGGTTGGCGCGGAGGAGGCGGGCACGATCGGGAGGACGTTCGCCATGCGGCCATTATCGCGGCGGCCGGGATTGGCCGTCCAGCGCTTTCACTGCTGCGCGCAGGGCGATCCGCCTGCTACGCGCAGGGCGAGCCGCCTTCGGCCTCCGCTCCCGTTGGTCGCGATCAGGGCTCAGATAGAAAGACCTGTCATTCCGACCGGAGCGAGATGGCTTTTCGTCTCGCGCAGTGGAGGAACCTGCAGTTCTCTTTCCAATTATCGAGGATGCAGTTTCGCAGGATGCCGACGGGGGCCCATGCAAGCCTTCTTTTGGCTTGAGTGGGGAACAGATAAAGCTCTTTCACCACGGAGAACACAGAGGGTCTGTTCCTCCCGCATCCTCGTTTGTAAAAAGAGAACTGCAGGTTCCTCCACTTTGCTTCGCCCTTTGGGCTTCGCTCCGGTCGGAATGACAGTCGTGGGTAGAGATTGGTGCTTCCCCACTCAAGCCAACTGCGGCTTGAATGGGCCACCCGAGATGGGAATGACAAGGCTGGAGCATGGAACGAACCCGGTTTACGGGGCTGGCGGTTGTGCCTCCTGCGCGGTGCAGGGCTGGTGGCCTTCTGTGCAGATGCGCGCCAGGAAGCTGCGGCGCGGGAGGTTGCCGGGATCCTCGCGGACGGCGAGCCGCATGGATGCGAGCGCCGCCGGGACGTCGTGCTCGAGGAGCGCGGCCCTGGCGCGGTCCGTGGCAAGCGCGGCACGAAACGCATGCGCGGCCGGAGTTTGCTGTCCGCCGTAAGGGCTGGCGCGCTCGGCCCTATCGAGAGACTGGAGCGCGGGCTCCGGCTGCTCGGCGCGCAACTCGAGGACGGCGAGCGTCTCATCGCGCTCCCAGGGCCGCAGGGAAAGCGAGAGGCTGTGCGCCATCGCCTCTTCCGCCTCGGGATAGCGCTGCTGCGCGGCGAGAAGCATGGCGAGGTCGAACCAGACGCCATCGGAGGGCTGGATCTCCGCGGCACGGCGCAGAGCCGCTTCGGCGGCGAGCGGATCCGCGGAGGCCGCGACCTGCGCCTCCAGCAGCAGGAGCGAAGGATCGTCCTGCTGCGTGATGGACTGCGCCTGCGCGATCGCGGCCGTGGCGTCGGCAGCGCGATTGAGAGCCAGGTAGATGCCTGCCGCATTCACTGCATGCTCATAGCGATCGAGAGGCGACGCATCGGCAGACGCAGGCAGCATGTAGGTGCGGCAGTCGAGCCCGGACTGCGCAATGAGCCCGGCGTTGTCCGCGGTGCGCCGCAGAAAGAGGATCGACGCGTCGTCGAAGAATACGGGCGCCCACTGCGTGCTGGCGCAGTCCTGTTGAAGCGGGACCGCGTTCAGGGCATCGACGTGCGCGAGCGGGAAGAGCACGGCGGAGATGCGATAGCGATCTGCTGCCTGCTGCCACGCGGGATCGTCGAGCGGCGTGGAGGCGAGTTGCTGCTGCTGCTCCAGAAGCGACTGCCCGAAGGGCACGGAACGGCCGTCGGCGAAGACAGGAATCTGCTGCTGCACGAGGAAGCTGCCGAGACTGAACGGCGCGAAGAGATTCCCCTGCAGCATGGCCTGCTTCTGCCGCAGGAACTGCGCTGCGCGCAGCGGCAGGAACCATGACGGCCCGGTGCCGAAGCGCGTGAGCTGCACCTCGCGTAGAGACGCGCGATTCGTGAGGGCATCGGCCATGCGCACCGAGGCGAAGAGCGTCGCGAGCGCGACACAGACTACGAGGACCGGCTTCCACGCTGGCTTAGACTCGGGTTTGCCGGGGCGATCACGCAGCTGCCTCTCAACCGCGTCCAGAGCGGGGCCTGCGATCAGGCAGAGCACCAGGATCGCCGGGCCTTCCATGCGGTGATGCCGGAAGACGGCGGCGCAGGCTGCGGCGATCACCAGCGCAGGCGCGAAGCGGCGCTTCCAGAGCAGCCCGGCAAAGAGCACGCAGGCAAACAGCAGGAGCCACCAGAGGGACGACTGCGTATTCCGCCAGCCGAGCTGCACGGGCATGAGGTGAAGCTGCAACGGCTGCCACTCTTCCAGCAGCACGGTCTGCCAGGCTACGGCGCCCTGCTGCCGCGCGATATCCCGAAGTACGCCGATGCCGAAGGGATTGACGAGGATAGCGGGCAGGCAGAGCAGCAGCCAGGGAGCGGCGGCTCGCAGGCGATTGCGTGCAGCGGCGCGGCGCTTGGCGGAGAGGCATTCACCGAGTTCGATGAACGCATAGGCGAACAGCAGCGCGACACCGGCGAGGAAGCCCAGATGCAGATTGACCCAGAGGATCATGAGCAGGGGCAGCATCCACAACGGCACACGCCTTCCCTGCTGGTACGCGGCGAGCATCCGGCCCATGGCTGCGATGAGCAGCATGGAGAAGAGGCTTGCGCGGGGCATGATCTCGCTGGCGAGTACGGCGACGGCGATCAGTGCAACGAGTTGCGCGAGGAGGCCGCGCCTCCACGCGAGGCAGAAGGCACAGAAGACGGTGGCGGCGCAGCAGAGGATCGAGATGCCGGTGTATCCGCTGGCCTGGAAGATCGCATAGAAGAGCAGGCAGGAGAGCTGCGGATAGATCCAGACGGCGCCGGCGGGCAGCGTGTAGGCGGAGAAGACCGTTCGCGCCGCGGCGTGATGCTTGACGAGAGAACGGCCAAGGGCAATCTGCCAGCCAAGATCGAAATCGACTACGGTTTTGAGGCCGGCGACGGCGGCGTAAAGCAGGGTCAGGACGCAGAGAAAGATCGCACACCGGCGGAACCAGACGGTGCGTGCGGCAGCGGTTTGGTCCATGGTCCGAGTATAGATTTGGGTTCGATAAGGCAGAGACCACGGACGCAGCGGGTGAGCGTCACAACGGGACGGAAATGCGGCGCGGGTACACTGCTAGCTGGCGGGGATGCGTGCGACCACGCGCCTGCGCCATGAGGAGACTACCGATGAATCGACGCATGCTGCTGAAGGTGCTCGGCCTGACGGCCGGGGTGACGGTGACGGGAAACAAGCTGAGCAGCGGATGGGGCGTGGCCGAGGCTGAGGTTTCCGGTCGGACGAGTGCGCCACAGGCGGGCGCTGCGATGACTGGCCCGGCGCCTGCTGCGGTGACAGGACCCTACAAGCTGCCGCCGCTCCCGTATGCGTATGACGCGCTCGAGCCGTATATCGACGCGGAGACGATGCACATTCACCACGACAAGCACCACGCGGCGTATGTCGAAAAACTGAACGCGGCGGTGGCCGGACATCCGGATCTGGCCGCGAAGCCAGTGGACGATCTGCTGAAGAACCTGGACACGGTGCCCGAGGATATCCGGACAGCGGTGCGCAACCAGGGCGGCGGCCACTGGAATCACTCGTTCTTCTGGCAGATTCTTTCGACCAAGGGCGGATCGGCGCCGACGGGCGTGCTGGCGCAGGACATCAATGCGGAGTTCGGCAACTTCCAGGGCTTTCACGATCAGTTTGCCAAGGCCGCGGCGGCGCAGTTCGGCAGCGGATGGGCGTGGCTCACGCTGGACAAGCAGGCGAAGCTGCACGTCGAGAACTCGGGCAACCAGGACTGTCCTCTGACGCAGGGACGGACACCGGTAATCGGCATCGACGTGTGGGAGCATGCGTACTACCTGAAGTACCAGAATCGCCGGCCGGAGTATGTGTCGGCCTTCTTCAACGTGGTGAACTGGGAGCGCGTGAGCGAGATCTACGTGGGACAGAAGGCGGCGTGCAATCCCGACGTGCCGTGCAAGGTGGGCTTGTAAACAGGGTATAGGGGATAGGGCCCATCCAGTGTTCGCGATGGACCGGTGACGGAAATCCTGCGAAACTGCATCCTCGATGATTGGAAAGAGAACCGCAGCTTCCTCCACTGCGCGAGACGAAAAGCCGTCTCGCTCCGGTCGGAATGACAGGGTTTTCTTCATCCCGGTGTGTCCTGCACCGGGCTTGCGCAGGACATCTCTACAAAAAGAATGGCCCGTTCTCCAAGCGCGGGAGAGCGGGCCGTTGAGAGAGCAGCTCTTGCGTTCTCCCACGTCTCAGAAGCGAGACGTGGGGCACCCTTGATGACAGGCTAGAAGTTGATACGGCCGGTGACCTGCAGGTTACGCGGACCGTAGTCGACAGCCGTCGGGATACCGAAGCCGGTGGAGCCGGTCGAGTCGCCGGGCTCGGTATCGGGGATGGCCATGCGGTGGCGGTTGAAGGCGTCGATGGCTTCCACCTTGAAGACGAAGTTCAGCTTGTCGTGGATGGGGAAGGTCTTCAGCAGGCTGAAGTCTTCCGACTTGAAGAGGGGTCCGGTGATGGCTTCGGTCACACGCGGAATGCCGCTGCCGAAGACATACGGAGCATAGGAGCACTGGTCGGCGCCGGTGGCGCAATCCGCGGAGAGCGGACGCACCCACTGGTTGTTGCCGGTGTTGTAGGTGGAGTAGCCTTCGCGGTTCTCATCGATGAAGGCCGCATCGGACATCGAAACGCCGGCGTCGGTGGTGCTGTTCTGCTGCGCCGGACGATAGGCGGGCTTGAACCACGACTGGCCGTTGAAGTAGCTGGGCTTGTTCTTGTTCTTCTTGTAGGCCGCACTGGCGAAGTCGTTGTTGGCCGCCGCCGGTCCGCGCGTGAAGCGGAAGCAGTTCTGGTAGTAGGGCGCCGCGGTGCCGCAACCGAAATCGATCGGGTTGCCGCTCTGGTAGCGCTGGATGCCGCCGATCTCCCATCCGCCGATGGTGTAGTCGACCAGCTTGCTGTGATTGAGGAACTTTCGATCCTTGCCGAAGGGCAACTGGTAGAGGTAGCTGGCGGAGAGCTGCTGCGGTGTGTTCTGTTCGCTCACCGCCTTCTCCAGCTTCAGGTTCGAGGAGTTCTGCGACTGGGAGCGATAGCCGACGTAATCCCACGCGATGGCCGAGTCCGCATCGTTCTCGTTCTTCGACCAGGTGTAGGAGATCTGCAGGTTCACGCCGTTGCGGAAGCGGCGTTCGAGCGAGGTGACCATCGCCTCGTACGAGGAGTGGCCGAGGTTTTCAAGGCAGCAGTCGTCGGCGATGTAGTCGTACTGCGGATAAGGACGCAGCGACTGGCCGAGATAGCCGAGGAAGGTGGAATACGGCGAGTTGTAGGTGGTGCCGTTGGCGCTGGTCGATCCGCCGCTGGTAGCGATGTAGTTGCCCTGGTTATCGAGGTGATCGCCGAGGTTGAAGTACTTGGTGTCGATGTTGTTGGCGTTGCTGAGATAGCCGGAACGGAGGTTCTGGCCGCTCTGCCCCATGTAGCCGAGGGTGAAGATGAGATCGGGCGCGACTTCATCCTGCAGCTGGAGGCTCCAGGTGCTGATCATGCCGGGACGGCCGAAGGACGGCTTGATGACTTCACCGGCAACGGCCTGCGGATCGCCAGGTCCGGCATCGTCCTGCGTGGGGCTGGTGTTCGGCGCGAAGTTGGATGCAGCGAAGCCGCTGTAACCGGAGTCGAGCTGGAAGGCCGGTGTGAAGTTGGCAGCCGTGGCGGCATTGCCGGCCGTGGCGAGCGAATAGGCGTAGCGGGTGACGGTGTAGCCCTGCGCCATGGCCGAACCGAAATCGCCGTAGAGCAGCGGCGCGTAGATGAGACCGCCGCCGCCGCGCAGCACAGCCTTGCCGTTGGTGTTGGGCAGCACGTAGGCGAAGCCGACGCGGGGCGCGATGTCTTTGTACCAGGTGTCGGCCCATGCGGTGTTGCAGTTGCAGTTGCGTCCGAAGACGAGCGCGCCCGGCAGGCCACCGGCTTCCGAATCCGGAGCGGTGAAGCTGAAGGCCGAGGTGTAGTTGTCAGCTTCCTTGCGCGGCGTATCGATGTCATAGCGCAGGCCGAGGTTGAGGGTCAGCGCCGAGCTGACCTTGACGTCATCCTCGACATAACCGGCGACGTAGTGCGAGTTCCAGCGCGAATCATGGTTGTAGACGGTCTGGGCGGAGTAATCGACATCGCCGAGCAGGAAGCCGGCGAAGGCGTTGCCGCTGATTTCGGTAGGCGCGGAGGAGCCGGTACCGAAGTCCGTCTCATAGCGCCAGAAGTTCAGCTGCGGAATGTTCTTGAGGATGGTGGAGTACTGCTGGTGGCGCCAGTCGAAGCCGAACTTGAAGCTGTGGCGGCCCTTCTGCCAGGTCACGCTGTCGCTGAAGCGGAGTCCGTTGTCGATGTTGTCGCCGTTGTTGCCGATGCCCCAGGAGGAGTAGCCGTCATAGGTGTCGAAGTACACCGTGGGGAAGGACTGCGAGTAATAGTTGGGCGCGCCGTCGGCGGTGAGCGTATTCGTGGAGCCGATCTGCGGGGCGTAGTTGATGCTGTTGGTGCGGTTGTAGCCGATGGCCAGGCTGTTGAGGACGGTGGGCGTGAAGGTGTGATCCCAGCCGAGGCGGATGTAGTGCGTTTCAAAATCCTGCAGGTAGCCGGAGTTCTGGTACGGCAACGGCATGTTCGGATCGCCGTTGATGCGCCAGTTGTCGCGCGAGCTGTAGGAGCCGAAGATCTTGTTCTTCTCGTTCAGCGCCTCGTCGATGCGGATGCTGTACGTGGTGTTCTCAGTGGGCTGGATGTAGTTGTAGACGTAGTTGCCGGTGCCGCCCTGCGGCGTGGTGGCCTCATACGGCCGGTTGGGCTCGGGCAGCGTGGCCATCATGGCGCGGGCGGCCGGACTGAAGCGGCTGGACGGAATGACGTTGTCGGTGGCGAAGGGCTGACGGCATGGAGTGCCGCCTGCGCTGCCCGCAGCCGTGGCAGGATCGAAGATTTCGTTCTGCTTCACATACTGGCCGGTGCAGGGATTCACCACGTTCGATGCCGCGCCCAGAAGAGCGGTGAAGTCACCGTTCCGCTCGGCCTCGGTGGGCACGGTGGAGACGGCGTTGCCGCCCAGCGTCAGGCGGTACTGCTCCCAGGCGAAGAAGAAGAAGGTCTTGTCCTTGCCGTTGTAAAGGGCGTGTTCAGGATGGAAGGGGCTGGGAATGACGACCGGGCCGCCGAGGGTTCCACCGAAGTCGTACTTGCTGTCTGCCGGGCGATCGTAGGCGCAACCGGTTGCGTCGCCGCCGCAGAGGGTCTGCTTGTAGCCGTTGTTGAACCAGTTGTTCGCATCGAGGGCGGCGTTCTTCACGATGGTGAAGCCGGTACCGTGAATGCTGTTCGAACCGGACTTGGTGGCGAAGCTCTCGATGCCGATGGTGCTGCGGCCGAACTCGGCCTTGGGGATCGAGGTGGTGACCTTGAACTCCTGCAGAGCCTCGATGGAGGGCGAGGTTTCGTCGAAGGACGAGCCGTTCTCGCTGCGCTCGATGCTGGCGCCGTCGAGCAGCGTCTCCGAGCCATAGGCCTGGCCGCCGGCGACGCGCATGTACCAGACGCCGTTCGAGGTGTTGCCGTCAGTCGCGGTGCCGACGCCGGTGACGCCGGGAACGAGGAAGGCGAAGGCTTCCGGCGAACGCAGGCCGCCAACACCGGCGGCGACCGCGAGCGGAAGGTCGGTGATCTGCTGCTGGGAGATGGTGCCGCTGATGTCTGAGGATTCGGTCTCGATGGTGGGCGCGCTGGCGTCGACGGTGACCGTCTCATTCGTGCCGCCGGCATTGAGAACGACATTCAGCGCCGTGGAGGAGTTGATGGTAATGACCACGCCCTCGCTCTTTGAGGTAGCAAAGCCGGGGGATGTCACCGTGACCGTGTAGCGGCCGATGGCCAGCGATGGGAAGTGATAGGCGCCCGAGCTGGTAGATGTGGCCAGGTTGCTGACGCCGGTATCGACACCGACGGCGATGATCTTGGCGCCGGGAATGACCGCTCCGGATGTGTCCTTGATGGTGCCGACAAGCTCGCCCTGCGTGGACTGCGCAAACGCGGGCGCAGCGATGAGCAGGAATAGAGCGGCGAGACACAGGAGCAGGTACTGACGGAACTGCTGTGTTGTTCGCTTCATGGGAAGCTTCCTCCTAAAAAAGTCGTGCAGCCTGGGAGTCTCCCTGAGTGATTGGGCTGGGGCTCCGTTGGGCCTTGTTATAGAAATCGTTTTCTCCATCGAAACGAAAAAGATTCTCGATTCAGAGCGAGGAGCAAGGTAAGGGAGCGCAAACATAACTGTCAACGGATTTCCTGTGTAACTTTTTTTGTTACAAAATCATGCAAACGCTTCCCTGAACATGACAAGGAATGTCTTTTGCCCGGCGCGGGGGTTGCGATTGTCTGCCGCTTGCGCGCCGAAAGCGTGCCGGAAAAGCTTGACACGGAATCGTTTACTGTAGGCCGCAGCCAACTGCTTCGACCGCCATCCCATCCCTGGAAAACCGCATTCCGAGAGCGCCAGTGGGCTGCCGTCCCCGGCCGGTGGACGGCGGCGGCTTCGGCCTGCGAGGATGGTGCCGCGACCGGGAGTGCGGCTTTTCCGGTGGCTTTCTCCGGCGATGACGAGGATTGGCGGGTATTTCCTTCTGGCGTGCGGGTGTCTCCTTCTGGCGTGGACGACGGCCCGCGGCGGCGCGGCGATGGCGCAGCCGGGGCAGGCTGCGTCCTCCCGGACGATGGCCGCGCAGGCGGCGCCCGCGCTCTCCCCGGACGCATCCGAAGCCGAACCTGCCGCGGAGCTGCCCGCGGCCGAGGCGGAGCTGCGTGTCCAGCTGGGCAGGACGCCGGATTCCGCGGAGCTGCTCTACCGGCTGGCGCTGGTGCTGCGCGAGGAGCGTAAGCCGAAGGAATCGCTGACCGTATACACGCAGGCGGCCGGGCACCGGAGGCCGACGGCCGAGGAGCTGCGTTCTGTGGCGCTCGATTACGTGCAGCTGGGCGATTACGAAGACGCGGTGCACTGGCTGAAGGTGGCGCTGGGCCTCGACCCGAAGGATGCGGCGGTGCTCTACAGCCTGGGGCGCTGCCTCTACACGCAGGATCACTACCAGGAGGCGGCGGACGCCTTTCTTGCCGCGCTGAAGCTGTCTCCGGCCGATGCGAAGGTGGAGGAGAACCTGGGGCTGACGTTCGAGGCGCTGCATCGCCTGCCGGAGGCCGAGGCCGCGATGCGCCAGGCGGTGGAGTCGGCCGGACAGGATTCGAAGAACACTCCGGAAAGCGCCGGTGCTATGGCCGCATCCGAACAGGATCCGTGGCCATACCTGAACCTGGGCAGCCTGCTGGTGGATGAGCAGCGCTATGACGAGGCGATCCCGTTCCTGCAGAAGGCCGAGGCGATTTCCCCGCAGATGGCGGAGCCGCACGAAAAAACAGGGAGGGCGCTGCTCGCCAGCGGGAAGCGTCCGGAGGCGACAAAGGAGCTGGAGACAGCCGAGACGCTGGACCCGAAGAACGCGCAGGTCCACTTCGAGCTGGGCCGCGCCTACTGGAACGCCGGCGAGAAGGACAAGGCGCGGGCGGAATTCGCCCTGAGCCAGTCGCTCTACGGCACGCATAGCAAGACCGACTACTGACTCAGGGCGGGACTCGCCGTCCCGGGCCTTCGGCCTCCGCTCCCGCTGGTCCCGATTCAGGGCTCAGATAGAAGCTCTGTCATTCCGACCGGAGCGAGACGTCTTTCGTCTCGCGGAGTGGAGGAACCTGCGGTTCTCTTCGCAAGGCGAGGATACGGACGGGTGGCCCATGCAAGCCTGGTTTTGGCTTCCGTGGGGACAAACAAACCCATTCACCGCAGAGGACACAAAGGGATCTGTATCTCCCGCCCAAGCTTAGCCTGAACGGGACACCCTCATTCTCGCTTTAGGGGAGAACCGCAGGTTCCTCCACTGCGCGGCCTGTGGCCGCTTCGGTCGGAATGACAGCGATGCGGGAGAGATGCGTGCTTCCCCATTCAAGCAACTACGGGCTTGAATGGGCCACCCGGCATCGTTCTCCGCCGCAGGCAAACCAAAGCTTCGTTCGCGACGCCGGATCTGACGCCTGCCGTGGCCGGATGCGCGTAATGCGCTGGCACGATACGCGGCGCATACGGCTGGAGCGCTCCGCTATTCTAATCGGACTGGATTGGTCGCATATGTAAGGTCTGCCCTTGCCTGGGTAGCTGCGACCGGAGACGAGGCGAAGAGGCGATGGCGCAGCTGCGGGCGAAGACGGTCAGGACCTGGTACCGGGTGCATAAGTGGACGAGCCTGATCTGCACGGCGCTGCTGCTGATGGCCTGCGTGACGGGACTGCCGCTCGTCTTCCACGATGAGCTGGATAACCTGCTGGAGCCGCATGTGAAGGCCGCCGATGTTCCGGACGGAACGCCGCTGGCGAAGATAGACCCGATGGTGGCGGCGGCCCAGGCTCGGTTCCCTGCTCTGCATCCGTTCTCGGTTTTCTGGGATGACGATGAGCCGCGCGTCTTTGTGAGCATGAGCCCGGTGGATCAGCCGAAGGATCACGACGTCAGGACGATGATCTTCGACGCGCACACGGGCAGGCTGCTGGAGACACCGCAGGATCACTTCGAGCTGCTGAGCTTTCTGCTTCAGGCCCATGCCGAGATCTTTCTGGGGCTGCCGGGCGAGCTGACGATGGGCGTGATGGCGCTGACCTTCGTGATCTCGCTGCTATCTGGCGCGCTGGTGTATGGGCCGTTCATGCGACGGCTGGACTTCGGCACCTATCGGAGAGACGCAGCCCGGCGGACGCGCTGGTTCGACCTGCATAACCTGCTCGGCATCGTAACGCTGACGTGGGCCTTCGTGGTGGGCGCGACGGGCGTGATGAATGCACTGTCGACGCCGCTCTTCGGACTGTGGCGCGCGCAGATCATGCCGCAGATCCTGAAGCCGTACCACGGCAAGCCCGTGCCGATGCACTTCCGGTCGGCAGAGGATTCGGTGGAGGAAGTGCGCGCAGCGCTGCCGACGATGCGAGCCACCTCCGTGCTGTTTCCCAACAAGGTTTTCGGCAGCCCGCGGCATTACGTGGTCTGGTCGCAGGGCAAGACGCCGCTGACCTCGCGGATGGAGACGCCGACGCTGGTGGATGTGGAGACCGGTGTGGTGACGACGACCGGTGGACTGCCGTGGTATCTGCGAGCGCTCGAGCTCTCGCGGCCACTGCACTTCGGCGATTACGGCGGCATGCCGCTGAAGATCCTGTGGGGACTGTTCGACGTGGCGCTCATTGTGGTGCTGGCGAGCGGTGTGTACCTTTGGCTCTCGAAGCGCAAGGCTCCGCTGGAGCGCGCGCTGAACCATCTGGCGGAACAGGAGCAGCTGCAGGAGGCACACGCATGAAGCACGCGGCGAAATTATCCGAGGTATACAGAATTCCCGCAGTGCTGGCCGCGATCACCGCGGTGGGACTGCTCTCCGCATTGCTGGGCGATGGGCTGTGGGACAAATTTTCGTGGGTGCTGCTGGCGATTCCGGTCGCGGCGATTGCCTTCTACCTGCTGAAGCCTCGGCAATAACTTCACCTATGCAAGGATCCCCGCGCGCGAGTCTTTTGGCGAAGCCGCGCGCGGGGATGAGATCGACAATCATGGAGAGCGGAGAAGTATCCGTGCTCTCCGACCCGCATCTTCCCGGCACGGACGAACCGCGGGTTCCTCCACTCCTATCTGATCCGGTCGAATGACAGGGGTGGATGTTGTCCACTCTTTTGGCACGATTTGAAGGCTGTGATTTCCCACGTCTCAGAGGCGAGACGTGGGGCACCCGGGCTTCCCACTCAGGCCAACTTCAGGCTTGCCTAGGCCATGGGGAGAATGCATGTTCGTGTTCTCCCGCCCAAGCAGAGCTTGGACGGGGCACCCTTATCCTTGCTGCTTGAAGAGAACTGCAGGTTCCTCCGCTGCGCTTCTCACCCCATCGCGCCAACGGCAGGCGCGTCGGGGACCCCGGTTCGCTTCGGTCGGAATGACCATTTGTAGGTTTGAGAAACAGCACGCCCCGTGTCCGCATTGGACACGGGGCTTGTTGCTTAGCCGAGCGTGGAGGTGAGCAGCTGTGGGTCGCTGTGTTCGGCGGCGATGGCGCGGAGGTCGGCGGCGAGCTCGTCGACGCGCTCGAACTGCGAGTCCCACGCGAACATGAAGCGGGCCGAGCCTCCGATGAAGGTGTAGAAGCGCCAGCCGCGTGCACGCAAGGCTTTCTCGGATGCTTCCGAGAGCTTCACGAAGACGGCGTTGGCCTGGACCTTGAAGTAGACATCGAGGCCGGGGACGCCGGCGATCTGCTCGGCGAGGCGGCGGGCGCAGGCGTTGGCGTGGGCGCCGTTGCGCAGCCACGAGCCGTCCGAGAGCATGCGCGCCCAGGGCGCGGAGAGATAGCGCATCTTCGAGGCGAGCTGGCCGGCCTGCTTGCAGCGGTAGTCGAAGTCTTCGGCCTGCTCGGGCTTGAAGAAGATGATGGCTTCACCAACGGCCATGCCGTTCTTGGTGCCGCCGAAGCAGAGCACGTCGACGCCGGCCTTCCAGGTGATGTCGGCAGGCGAGCAGCCGAGCGCGGCGCAGGCGTTGGCGAAGCGGGCTCCATCCATGTGCAGGCGCAGGTTGTGCTCGCGGCATGCCTCGGCGATGGCCTTGACCTCGTCGACGGTGTAGACCTGGCCGGTCTCGGTAGGCTGCGTGATGGTGACGACGCGCGGCTTGGGGAAATGGATGTCGTTGCGGCGCGTGGCCAGCGAACGGATGTCTTCCGGCGTGAGCTTGCCGTCGATCGAGGGCGAGGTCAGAAGCTTCGAGCCGTTCGAGAAGAACTCGGGCGCGCCGCATTCGTCGGTTTCGACGTGGGCGGCATCGGAGCAGATGACAGAGTGGTAGCTCTGGCAGAGCGCGGCGAGCGCGAGCGAATTGGCGGCCGTGCCGTTGAAGGCGAAGAAGACTTCGCAGTCGGTTTCGAACAAGGCCCGGAAGGCATCGGCGGCGCGGGCGGTCCAGAGATCGCCACCGTAAGCAGGTTCATGGCCGTGATTGGCCTCCTGCATGGCCTGCCAGGCCTCGGGACAGATACCGGCATAGTTATCGCTGGCGAATTGCTGGGAGTGATCGGACATGCTGGGAAACGCACCTTTCGAGCGTCATTCCACCATTGGATGAACCTATGTGCCGTGAGGACCCGATGATTGCCAGAACTGGCCACATCCCTCAGCGAGGACGCCACCTTGCCCGGGGAGCAGGTTGGCGTTGAGCGCACAGGCTCAACTCTTGATGTAGCTTCAGGATAATTTATGGCTGGAAGCGATTGCAATGGGCTGCTGCGCGCAGCACGATTCGCCTTCGGCCTCCGCTCCCTTTGGTCGCGAGCTGGCTCTGGCTTCTTGCGGAATGCGAAGGTCGTTCACTGAAGCTTCTGCTGGCCTGGCTAGAGGACTCCCCAAAAGCTCCGCACAAAGAGTTCGTACTCTCCCGCCCAAGCTTAGCTTGGACGGGGCACCCTCATCCTCGCAGCTTGAAGCGAACCGCAGGTTCCTCCACTACGCTCCCTGCGGTCGCTTCGGCCGGAATGACAAATCAAGAATGATGCGAGCAAGCCTGCATGGAGCGCCGTCACACTTCAGTCGCGACCAGAGGGAGCGGAGGCCGAAGGCGGATCGCCCTGCGCGCAGCAGCGGAAGCCGATGTTCGAGGTCGAGCTGTCGGGTGTGTTCGAGGTCCGGGCGGCGACTCTGTAGCGATTGCAATAAGAGGCGTGGCAGAGGAACGATCCGCCCTTCATCACCTTTGCTTCGCCATTTGCAGGGCCCGTCGGGTTCGGCGATGGATGCGCGGCCTGCTCGCTTGCAGTGGCCGGGCTGAACCAGTCCGCGCACCACTCCCACACGTTGCCGGCCGAGGAGTACAAGCCGTAGCCGTTGGGCGGGAAGGCGTCGACGGGGCTGGTGCTGCTGTAGCCATCCTCGGCGGTGTTGTGGTTGGGGAACTGGCCCTGCCATACGTTGCAAAGATGTTTGCCGTCGGGCGTGAGCTCGTCTCCCCAGGGAAAGAGCTTCTGCTCGAGGCCGCCGCGCGCGGCGTACTCCCACTCCGCTTCGGTCGGCAGCCGCTTCCCTGCCCAGGCGGCGAAGGCCTGCGCGTCGGTCCACGCGACATGCACGACGGGATGGTTCATACGTTCATCAATATTCGAGCCAGGGCCTTCGGGCGCTCGCCAGGATGCGCCGAAGACCTGGCACCACCAGGGCGCGGCAGCCGCGGTGTCGGCGACGAGGTCGTGGAACCGCTCGCGGGGCAGGTGCAGCCAGAAGACGAAGGACCAGTTGTAGCGCTCGGCCTCGGTGACGTAGCCGGTGGCTTCGACGAAGCGCGCGAACTGCGCATTTGTAACCGGCGTGGTGTCGATTGCGAAGGGCGACAGCTCGACGGGACGGACCGGACCTTCACCATCATTGGGAAAGCCGTGAGGATAGTCCGTGCCCATGAGGAAGCGACCACCGGGGAGCGCGATCATCGGCGCGCTGTCCGGCACCTGTGCCGCAGAAGCGGGCGCAGGCGCGAGCGTGATGAGGGTGGAGGCTCGGCCGGGTGTGCAGCAGCTGGGTTTCTCTTCACTCATGTGCTTCCCTTGTGTTGATGATAAGCCTCATAGCTGCTGCGCGCAGGGCGATCCGTCTTCGGCCTCCGCTCCCTTTGGTCGCGATGCAGGCTCAAAGGAAAGCATACAAACAAGTGTCATTTCGACCGAAGCGAGACGCTTTTCGTCTCGCGCAGTGGAGGAACCTGCAGTTCTCTTTCAACGAGCGAGGATGCGGTGCTTCCCCACTCAAGCCAAATGCGGGCTTGAATGGGGCACCCGTGGTTTGTTCCTGCGATGAGAGAACTGCAGGCTCCTCCACTTCACGTCTTTTGACATCAGAAGGTGTAGCGGGCCGCGACCTGGAGCTGGCGCGGGTTGGAGGCCGAGGTGATCTGGCCGTAGGTGGCATCGCCGACTTCTCCGTCCGGAGCGCTGAAGATGGGGTGATTCAGCGCGTCGAAGGCATCGAGGCGGATGTTGAGATTCGATTCATGCCAGCGCGTGATGGGGAAATTGCGCTGCAGGCTGAGGTTGAGCTGATCGGTGCCGGGCGCACGCAGGCCGTTGCGGGCTGCGTTGCCGAAGGTGTAGGAGGTGGTGTTGACGTAGCACGCGGTGTTGAACCACTCCGCCGTGGTGTGGGGCGCGTTCTTGTTGCCGTCGCAGAGCTGCGTAGGCCGCGTGAGCGTGCCGGCGTTGGCGGCGTCATAGCTCATGCTGGGCGTGAAGGGCAGGCCCGTCTGGTAGCTGTAGACAGGCGAGAGCGCCCATCCGCCGACAACGGCCGAGACGACGCGGGAGTGATTGAGATAAGCGCGGCCGCGGCCGAAGGGCAGCTCCCAGATGCCGGTGAGCACGTAGCGCAGGCGCACATCGTTATCCGACGAGCCGTAGTTCGCGTTCTTGTCGTAGTTGTTCTGGATGGTGTCGCCCGCGCCGCAGGTATCGCAGAGATCCATTGCGGGATTGATGATGTCGAAGGCGTGTCCGTAGGTGAAGGAGTTGAGGAAGCCGATGCCGTGCGAGAAGCGCTTCTCAAGCTTGGCGGAGAAGCCGTTGTAGTTGCTCGCATTCCAGTTGCCGACGGTCTTGATCGGCGCATCGGTGATGGCCGCGAGAGGACGACGCGAGGCGACGGTGGTGGAGTTGAGCACGGTGGGTTGGTTGCCCGCACCGAGGCCGACGAGCTGCACGCCGCGGTTGCCGACGTAGTTCGCCTCAAGGAGCATGCCCCAGGGCAGCAGCTTCTGCACGCTCAGGCTCCACTCCTCTACGTAGGGCATCTGGAAGTGCAGCGGCCAGCTGACGAGCGTGGAGGTGGCGCTGGGCACGAGCGTGAAGTCCGATGCGGAAACAGCGGTGGGACGGGCGATGGAGGCCGTCGAGCTCAGCTCGAAGCCGGTGGAGGGATTGAGCTGATCGCTGCTGATGGTCTCCGCGCCGTAGCCGTAGAAGGGCGGGTTGTCCGTCATGCGATTGGTGACGCCGGTGCCTTCATCCTGCGCGTAGAAGATGCCGTAGGAAGAGCGGACGGTCATGTCCTTGATCTTCGGCACGCGATAGGCGAAGCCGATGCGCGGAGCGATGTTGTTGGTGTCTCCGTGGATGAGGCCGCGCGGCAGGCGGCTGTCTCCGGAGAAGATGAGCTGACCGTAGAGCGGGCTGTCCTTATCGAGGATGAAGTCGCCCATGTGGTTTGAAGTTTCGATATACGGCGCGGCGTATTCATAGCGCACGCCGAGATTCAGCGTGAGCGCGGGCGTGACCGACCACTGATCGGCAACATAGCCGCCAATGAACCAGCCGCGCTCGACAGCGTCGGCGACAGTGCCGGTAGTGAGCGTGTCGGAGTCGCCGAGAAGCAGGTCGGCCACGGCATTGCCGGTGGTGCTGCGTGCGCCGGGGTTCTGCGTAAAGACGCCATCGAAGCCGAAAGTGCTGCGGCCGTTCGAAGCGGCAAAGGTAGTGGGACGGATGAGCATGAACTCGCCGCCGGTCTTGAGAACGTGACGGCCGCTGGACTTCGAGATGTTATCCGACCAGTCCCACACGCCGGAGGACTTGCGCAGCGGGGCGTTGCCGCAGCAACCGGCCATGGAGCCGAGCTCCGCGTAATTGGAGACGGAGAAGAAGGGCGTGCCGCTGTCGACCTGCGAGTCGAGACTGCCGGTGATGATGGGATCGCGGGCGACGGTGCTGTCCGAGTTGATCGCGATTGAAGTCCACGAGAAGCGGAAATCGTTGACGAGCGTGGGGCTGAAGATGCGGGTGTAGCCGATGCCGACGCCGGAGGAGTCGATGTTCTGCTGGCCGGGGTCCTGTCCCGGCGCGGGCAGCGTCGCATCCTGCGAGGTGACGGCATTCACGCGCGAGTAGCGGGCGAAGGCGCTGTCATTCGCGCCCAGCTGCACATCGCCGCGCACCACGCCATTGCGCTTGTCTACGCGCTCGGGCACGTTGCGGCGATAGAGGCTGCTGCCGTCATTGGGCAGCGGATACCAGTCCACCAACTCCTGTCCGATGCTGTTGATGCGCTCGGTGGGGATGGTGTTATTCGTGAACTCGGTGCGGGTGGCGGTGGTGCCTGTGCCCGCGGTGGTGCTGGGGTCGTAGATGGCGGTGGTGCCGAAGTCTCCGGCACGCTGCAGCGCGGTGGGCACGGTGGTGCTGGAGGTGGACTCGACGCGGTCGTGATAGCCCTCGTACGCACCGAAGAGCCACGCGTGATCCTTGCGGATGGGGCCGCCGAGCGAGCCGCCGTACTGGTTGAGCACGAGCAGAGGATTCGAGGTAGCGAAGTAGTTGATCGCGTTCAGCTCGTTGTTCTGGATGAACTCGTAGGCCGAACCGTGCAGCTCATTCGTGCCGGACTTGGTGATCGCATTCACGACCGCGCCGGCCGAGGCTCCGAACTCGGCGGAGAAGTTGCTGGTTTGGACGGTGAACTCCTGCAGTGCGTCGATGGGCGGGCGAACCATGTCGCGCGCATCGTTATCAAGGCCGCGAAGGTCGTTCACATTGCGCGCGCCGTCGAGCAGGAAGGCGTTCTGCAGACCGGAGTTGCCATAGGCGACGAAGGTGAGATCGCGGCCCGCGGCCTCCGGCGTGGTGCCGGGGATGTAGTCACCGGCGGTAAGGTAGTTGCGGCCCTGGATAGGCAGATCGGTGAGCGTGCGCGAGGAGACGACCTGCGCGATGGTGTCCGACTTGGTCTCAAGCAGTGGGGCATCGCCGCTGACGGTGACAACCTGCTCGGAGTGGCCAACGGGCAGCGCAATGGTGAGGCTTACCGCTTCGCCGGTGGAGACGACGACGGCATCGCGATGGACGGACTCGAAGCCGGATGCGGTGATGTCGGCGTTGTAGCGGCCGGGCTGAAGGGAGGGGACTTCGGCGATGCCGTGATCGTTGGACTCAAGGGAGCGGACGACGGCGCCGGTGTCAGTACCGACGATGGAGACCTGGGCGTGCGGGAGAGTGGCTCCGGTGGAGTCCGTGACGACGATGCTCAGGCTGCCGGTGGAGGTCTGCGCGAAAGCGATCTTCAGGGAAGGGACGGCAAGCGCTGCAAGAGCAACGGCGGCGAAAGCGCGGCTGCGGGAAAACTGGGACATAAAGCCTCACAAAGTGGAAACGGGGGTTGGCTGGCAGCCGGGCACTGGTGTGCCCGGTCTGGGAAGAAGGATGCAGGCCTACGCACAACAGGCCTCCTGCGCACTCGCGAGCGCGGCGGACTGCTTCGGCGGATCGGGAACGGTGATGGGGTCTCCCAGCTCCTGCTGCATGGCGCGGAGACGGGCGACGAGCTGCAGCTTGAGCGCGTCGTGCTGCGGATCGTTGCTGAGATCGTGCATCTCCCACGGATCCTGTTCCAGGTTGAAGAGCTGGTAGCGCTGGATTTTGGTGTAGTAGATGAGCTTGTGCGTCTTGGTGCGAACGCTGCGCTGCAGGGTCTCGAGCCAGCCGAACATCGCATCGTAGATGGGCTCGGGCTCGCCATGAATCATGGGCACGAGGCTGGGAAAGCCGACCGTCTCGGGCACCGGAACGCCGGCCAGCTCGCAGGTGGTGGCGAACATCGAGTGCTGGTAAACCATCTCGTCGACGCGCTTGCCTTTGGGGATGCCGGGACCGGCGAGGATGAGCGGCATGCGCATGCTGCACTCATACTGATTTTGCTTGCCCATCAGGCCGTGCTCGCCCACGGCGAGGCCGTGGTCCGCGGTAAGGATGACGTAGGTGTTGTCGGCCTTGCCCGAGGCTTCGAGCGCGTCGAGGATGCGGCCGATCTGGCGATCCATGTGCGTGATGATGGCGTAATACTCACGGCGGTGCGTCTGCACATCGAAAGGCGTGCGCGGGAAGGGCGCGAGGAGCTCGTCGCGGGTCTTGTGCTCGCCCTGGTCGAAGGGATGCTCGGGGACGAAGTTCGGCGGAATCGCGATCTTGTCCGTGGGATACATATCAAGGAATTCCTGCGGGGCCTGGCGGGGATCGTGCGGCGCGTTGAAGCCGACATACATGAAGAAGGGCGTGTCGCGATGGGCAACCTTCGTGGTGAGGTGCTCGACGGCAGCATCGGCATAGACGGAGCTGGAGTGCTCGATTTTGCCGGGCTTCTCATTCTCGACGAGGCTGGTCATGAGCCAGTGGCCCTTGAGCTGTTCGTTCGCCGGGTCCCAGTGATTGCCGGGCGCGGGGCGGTTGTACATGTCGTTGGTCGACGGCAGGTAGCCGGGGCCGACCGGACCCTGCTCGGCAAAGGAGCGCTGCAGGAAGACCGCATCGAGATGCCACTTGCCGGTGATGTAGGTGTCGTAGCCTCCGCCGCGAAGCGTCTGTCCCCAGGTGGCCACGTCGCCCGCCTGATTCTCATTGGTGATGGCGTGCGCCTTGAAGGTGGTGAGGCCGGTGTTCAGCATGGTGCGGCTGGCCACGCAGACGGCGCCCGTCCATGAGCCCTGATGGAAGCAGTGGGTGAAGGCGCATCCGCGTGCGAGGAGGCGATCGATATTCGGCGTGTGCACCTCGGGATTGTTGAGGGTGCCGATGGTGCGAAACATGAGGTCGTCGGCGATGAAGAAGAGGAAGTTGGGACGGCTGCCGGCGTTGCCGGCTCCGGACTTCTGCGTGCCTGTCTGCGCTGCGGCGAGAGGAGAGCTGGCGAGCGTGCCTGCGGCGACGGCAGACGACGCCATGCCGAGGAAGTGACGACGATTCATGCGGACCTCATGCAAAGAGAGCGTGCCGGCTCCCTTGCGGCTAACGGTGCGGGATGACTCCATGCGTGCAAAAAGAAAACCCGTCTGCGCTGAGCGGAGAACGGGTGATCACGACACGGATCGAACAGCCAGATGGCAAAAGACGGCGCTCTATCGGATACCCGCGTGCGTGGGGACGCGACAACAACAACCGGAACAGGAGCAGCAGGCCATACTTCGCTTTTACTATCCCTGCCGCCGCAGCGTCAACGCGGAATCGATACCACGGCGCGATTGGCGCGGGTCGCTGTGCCCTGACGGCAACGGAAGCGCTCCTGTTTGCGCTGGGCTTTCGCGGTGTGAGAGGCTCACTGACAACCCGGTTCCTCGCCGGATGACCGCCTGATTCCTCGTTTGCAATGCAGAAAGGCAGCGTATTTCCTGATGATTTCCCGCTCCCGCTCGATCATCCTCTCCCGCCTGCTGATGATGCCGGCGCTGTTGCTCGTCCTCATCGCGATGCACAAAACCGCGCTGGCCGAAGACCACAACACCACGCCGCGCACGCTGTGGGTGGCCGGCGACTCGACAGCCAACAACCAGTGGAATGGCGGATGGGGACAGTCGCTTCCTTCGCTCTTCGACGCGCAGCAGGTGAAGGTGGAGAACCACGCCAAGGCCGGCAGCAGCAGCCGCACTTTTTATCACGAACAGCTGTGGCAGCATGTGCTCGACGGCCTGCACAGCGGCGACTGGGTGCTGATCGCCTTCGGACACAACGACGGCGGACCCGCGGGCGCGCCGAAGTATCGCGGATCGCTGCCGGGGCTTGGCGACGAGACGCAGACGGTGGAGCTTGCCGATCATACGCAGGAGACGGTGCACACCTACGGCTGGTATGTGCGGCGCATGGTGGACGATGCGAAGAGCCGCGGCGCGCATCCTGTGCTGGTGGGCGTGACGGTGCGGAACATCTGGACCGACGGCCACATCGAACGCGTGATGGGCGACTTCAACCAGTGGGACCGGCAGATCGCCGCACAGGAGCACATCCCGTTTCTCGATCTCACCGACCTGATGGCCGACCGGCTCGAGAAGATCGGCCAGCAGCAGCTGGCGCCGCTCTTCCCCAACGACCACACGCACAACAATGCGCAGGGCGGCATGCTGAATGCCGAAGGCGTGGTGGCGTGCCTGAAGGGGCTGCATCCGTGGCACGCGAAAAAGCTCTACTCCGCAAGCGGACGGCAGGTGCATGCGGCGCCGAAGGCGCTCGTGGTGCAGTGAGTCAGGGCTCAGATAGAAACACCGTTGATGGTGGCCCATTCAAGCCCGTTGTTGGCTTGAGTGGGGGAGCATCATCCTCACGGATCGAGAGAGAAACGCAGGTCCCTCCGCTGCGCTCACTTCGTTCGCTTCGGTCGGGATGACAGTTTGTGTTTGTTAAGGAAAGAACCCGGGTGCCCCACGTCTCGACTTTGAGACGTGGGTTCGCAGGATCCCGATGGTTGCCCAAGCCAACTGCGGGCTTGAATGGGCCACCCGTTTTCTTGCTTTTGCCCAAAAAAGAGCGGGGAGGTTTATGCCTCCCCGCTTCCTTTTGCTTCACACGTGCAGCATTATGGCTGTCCCGAGGCTGTCGGCTCGAGCGTGCCGGGATACTCCGGCGACTCGTGGTGCGACTGGCGCGTGTAGTCATCGAGGCGCTTCACGATGTCGGGATGCTGGGCTGCGATGTTGTGCTCCTCCGAGGGATCGACGGAGAGGTCGTAGAGCTCGAGCGGCGCATCCCGCTTGAGGCGCACGGCCTTCCACTTGCCCCAGCGCGCAGCCTGGCGGTAGACGGGCTCGTAGAACTCCCAGTACATGAGGCGATCGTCGAGCGCCGTGCTCTTCGGGTTGCGCAGCACGGGCACGATGCTCACGCCATCGGTAGCCTCGGGCGGCGCGCCTGCGAGCGCAAGCGCCGTCGGCAGGAAGTCCGGGAAGTAAGTCGGGCTCACTGTCGTGCTGCCTGCGGCGACCTTGCCGGGCCAGCGCACGATGAGCGGATCGCGGATGCCGCCCTCGTACATATCGCGCTTGTAGCCCTGAAGGATGCCGTGCGAGTCGAAGAAGTTCACGACCTTGGTCTGCTGCGGTGTTGGCTCGGAGCGCGGGCCGTTGTCGGAGGCGAAGAAGACGACCGTATCCTCTTCGAGACCGAGCTCCTTGAGCGAGCTCACCAGCTTGCCCACGCCCTGGTCGAGATACTCAATCATCGCGGCGTAGGTCTTCTCGTCGTCATCCCACGGCTCGTTTGCGTAGGAGCCGAAGTCGGGCGCCTGATACGGGCTGTGCGGCGCGGAGTAAGCGACGTAGAGGAAGAACGGCTTGTCGTCCTTCGCGCTCTCGCGGAGAAAGTCGAGCGAGTCGTCGGTGACGAGAAAGGTTTCGTAGAGACCGCGTTTGTCGTTCGCGTTCTCGGGCACATCGATCAGCTCCTCGTTGTGGTACCACTGCGTGGGATAGTAGCCCTGCGTGGTGCCGGTCTGCGTGAGCCATCCGCGGAACCAGTCGAAGCCATGGCGGTTGGGTACCGCGGCGGGATCGTAACCGTCAAGGTGCCATTTTCCGGCGAGGCCGGTGCGATAGCCCGCGGCCTTCAGATAATCGGCAACCGTCTTGTCTTCGGTGGTGAGGCTGGCGCGGCGAATCTCCTGCTTGCCTTTGTAACCGACGTGGCCGGCGGCGAGCGCAAAATTGTCGCGGACGCGAGTGTGGCCGGTGTTCTGCCCGGTCATCAGCGCGCTGCGCGAGGGCGCGCAGACGGGAGCGCCGGCATAGGCATCGATGAAGCGCAGGCCATCGGCGGCGAGCTTGTCGATATTCGGCGTGCGGAATTTCTTCTGGCCGTAGACGCTGGTGTCGGCATAGCCCATGTCGTCGGCGAGGATAAAGACGATATTGGGACGCTTCTTCCGGCCCCCGGTTTTTGCCTGCGCCAGGCCGGCGATGCAGGCCGCGGCAGAGGAGGCGAGAAAGGATCGCCGGGATATTTGTAACCGATTCAATTGCAATTTGATTCAGCTCCCGCTTGCGTGGTTCGCATGTTTCGGTACCGCGTGGGGCAGGACCGCAAATAGAAAAACCCATCGGCCGGGATCCGGCGATGGGTGGATGGATGAACCGCGGAATCTCCGCGTCAGCCTTGCGCGCACTCCCCTGCCAGACACGACTGGACACAGCCGCAACAGGCAGTACAACAGGCGATCTGGCGGAAAGGCTTCACGGTTTCAGGTTAGCATGCGTGCGTTTGCGAGGGCTCGCGTGCATCCTCGCGGATTGAGGAGAACCGCAGGTTCCTCCACTCCACTTCGCTCCGGTCGGAATGACAGTGTTTTCGATAGCTGAGAGATGCGTAGCACCCACCAGGCGAAGCTTGAATGGAGCACCCCTATCCTCGCTGGTTCGAGGAGAACCGCAGGTTCCTCCACTCCGCTTCGCTCCGGTCGGAATGACAGTGTTTTGGTTGCCGCATTGTGCTGTATCGCATCCTTTCACCAGAGAGAGCACAGAGTGTGCGTGCAGCTGCGTGTGTTCTTTGCCATGCGCAAGCGGTCGCCACACAGAGCGCGCAGGCATGGACAAACGAGGCAGCGGATTTTTTGCTTGATATCGGACTAAAGTTGTCTTATTTTGAAGCTGCCGACAGTGCGCAAGCCGCGAACTGCGACAAATACTCGAAAAACAGCGCTTCCATCCGTGATAACGATCCCCACGGGTTTTGTTGTATGATCTCTTCAAATATCCGACTGAAGATGTCGGATATTGCAACGTAAGCCAATCACCCAGACACCCAGACACCCGGGCGAGGCAGAAGCTGCCGCTGGCAGTTCCGGCTCCTTTTTGCGCCTCAAAATAGGACCACAATGGTCGCATATCGTCCAGGGTCACGCTCTGGAGGCACGGAAGGCTTCGCCTGTCGAGATGTACGGCTCATAAGCCGGCAGATCGGATGAACCGTTCTTTTCACCGTTGTTCAGGCAGTACCAGTATTCAGGAGACCGATCGTGACAAAGGCACCAGGCAGCAGGAGTTTGACCGAAGGCATCTGTAGCTCTTCTATCGATGGCAAGGATTTTCCCGTGTGGCGCGGCGCGACCGTCCGCATGGAAGAGAGCGAAGGACGTGCGGAGTCCGGAGCGCAGACACGCTCGAAGCGGAGCTCGCTGTTTGCCGTGGCGGCGCTGGCGCTGGCCGGTCTTGCGGCGCATAGTACGGACGCGGCAGCAGCCGTGAACGAGATGAAGGATGCGCCCGAGGCGGGCAAGGCTCCGGCGCCGGATGCGAACGGGCAGGCTAAGCCGGGCGAGACAGTACACCACTTCCAGGTTCAGCCGGGCCCGCTGAAGGATGTGCTGGCGGCGATCGAAAAGGAGACGGGTATTCCCTTCTCGGTGGCCAAGGAGTCGATCAACCAGATCCAGTCGCCGGGTGTGACCGGCGTGTTCACGCTGCAGGAGGCGCTGACGCGGGCTCTGGCGGGCACCGGTGTTTCGGCGCGCATGCGGGACGAGGGGCGCATCAACCTCTATCTCGGCAGCGACGCCACCTCGGTGCAGGTGAACGGCCAGGCTGCCTCGTCGATCAAGTACACGGCGCCGCTGCAGGATCTGCCGCAGACGATCACGGTGATCGACCAGCAGACACTGCAGAACACGGCGTCGACCACGCTGATGGACGCGCTGCGCACGGTGCCGGGCATCACCTTCGGCGCGGGAGAAGGCGGCACGCCATTGGGCGACCGTCCGTTCATCCGCGGCATGGACACGCAGGCGAGCACGTACATCGACGGCATCCAGGACATTGCGGCACAGTCGCGCGAGATCTTCGACGTGGACAGCATTGAAGTGGCCGAGGGCCCGGGCGGCGCCTATGGCGGGCGCGGCACGGCCGGCGGCAGCATCAACATGAACAGCAAGCTGCCGCGCCGCGACAACTTCATCGCAGGCAGCTTCGTTCCCGGCACCTCGGACTACGAGCGCGGCACGGTGGACAGCAACCTGAAGATGGGCCGCCTGGTGACGGGCCGCCTTGCGGGCGTGTGGCATAACCAGGACGTGGCCGGCCGCGACGGCGTGCATGACAATCGCTGGGGCGTGGCGCCGAGCCTGGCGATCGGCCTGGGCGGACCGACGCGTGCGTATCTCGACTACTACCACCTGATCAGCAACAACATTCCGGACTCGGGCATTCCGTACAACAACCCGACGACGGTGCCGACGGTCGATCCCGGTCCGCGCATTCTGCAGACGGGCAACGGCGAGCCGGTGAAGATTCCGCATCGCAACTTCTTCTATGGCCTGATCGATCGCGATCACGACAAGGAAAAGAACAAGACGGGCACGGGACGCGTGGAGCGCGACCTGTGGCACTCGAGCAGCCTGCTGCGCAACAGCTTCCGCTACGAGGCCACCACGCAGGACTACATCTGGACGCTGCCGGACGACAGCCAGGGCAACATCTACTACGGCTACGTCTTCCGCCGCCCGAACGATCGCGTGAGCACGACGTTCACGGCCGACGACCAAACCGATCTCTCCGGCCAGTTCAAGACGGGATCGATCAAGCACACGTACGCGGCCGGTTTTGAGTTCTCGCAGGAGCGCGGCAACAACGACTCTTACACGATCAACGACAAGAACTTCTCGAACAACGCAGAGACCTGCCCGAACGGCGTGGGCGCGGCGACCGGCTACAACTGCACGTATCTCTTTGCGCCGAACATGCGTGATCCGTGGTGGGATTTCGGCACGATCGTGCTGAACCACAACCCCACCAAGTCAAAGTCGGTGGAGAAGTCGGTCTATGCCTTCGATACGGTGGTCTTCAACAAGCACTTCCAGAGCACGCTCGGCATTCGCTACGACGATTACAGCTCGCAGTACCAGGCCGCGGCAGTTGCGGGAGTACGCGCGAAGTATTTCGTCGACAACAATCTGGTGAACTACCTGGGCAGCCTGATCTACAAGCCGGACGCGGAGACCAGCTTCTACGCGACGGTGAGCACGGCGGCGATCCCGACCGGCAACTCGCTGGCGCAGGGCCAGGACACCTCGGCCTTGACCAGCCAGATCAACGCGAACCTGCAGCCGGAGAAGATCCGCGAAGAGGAAGTGGGTGTGAAGCGCGAAGTGGCGCACGGACACGCGCTGCTGCATGCCGATCTCTTCCGCATGGATATTCAGAACGTGCGCATCACGGAGGCGGACGGCACCATCGACGCAGCCGGCACGGATCGCACGCTGGGCGGCGAGCTCACACTGAGCGGCAACATCACGCGCAAGTGGGAGCTGACGGGCGGCTACACGTATCTCGATGCGATCCTGACCAACGCGGGTGGCGCGGGCGCGGCGAGCGGGCTGGCCAACGGCGATGCGATGCCGAACACGCCGAAGCACGGTGTGGCCATCACCAGCAACTACCAGGTGCTGCGCAAGCTGCACGCCGGCGGCGGCATCTATGGCATGACGATGGTGTGGGGCAGCCAGTCGAACAACAAGTGGGTGCCGGGCTATGTCCGCGAGGATATCTACGGCGACTACGAGTTCAACAAGCACCTGAACCTGCAGCTGAACGTGCAGAACGTGGGCGACAAGCTCTACTACCAGCAGGCCTATGCGACGCACTACGCACTGATGGCGCCGGGCCGGCAGGGCACGCTCGCCTTCAACGTGAAGTTCTAGCCATCGCCATGCAACAAGCAGAAACAGAAGTATTCACAGAAGAGCAATCCTATGACCTGGTGCATGCCGCGGCGGTTCGCGGCGTGTCCCAGGCACAGGTGATTTATGGGCAGATGCTGCTCGATGGAAAGCACGTGGAGCGCAATCCCGCGGCGGCGCTGCACTGGTTCGAGCGCGCGGCGCGGGGCGGCGACCTGATGGCCATCAACATGGTGGGCCGGTGCCTGGAGCAGGGCTGGGGCATTGCGCGCAATGCGACGCTGGCGGCGAAGTGGTTTCGCGTGGCCGCCGAGCGCGGGCTGGACTGGGGCATGTACAACCTCGCGTCTCTGCTGACGCTGGGCGAGGGCGTGCCGCAGGATCGCGAACAGGCGTACCACTGGCTGCGCCGGGCAGCCGATCTTGAACATGTGAAGTCGATCAACCTGCTGGGCGGATTTTATGAGGACGGCTGGGTGGTGCGGCAGGATCGCGCCATGGCGCGCGAACTTTATCGCAAATCCGCCGTGGGCGGAGACTTTCGCGGGCAGTTCAACTACGCGCGTTTTCTGATTGCCGAAGGCGACCTGGTGGGCGCGCTCTACTGGCTGCGCCGGGTGCCGGAGACGGCGACGCCCGCGTTCCTCAAAAAGATGAAGGCTTTCCTCGCGCAGTACGGACAGCGCGAGATTCGTGCGTTTGCGGATGGGATTGCGGCGTGAAGGATCTGTCTCCCGATGTCTCAAGAGCGAGACATGGGGTACCCGGCTGGAAGTGGCCTGCATAAAGAGCTGTACTTCCCCACTCAAGCCAGCTGCAGGCTTGAATGGGCCGCCTGCTCCATCTCGAGCACATGTTAACGATTTTCTGATTGAGGTAAGACGATGTTGATTCAGATTCCTGAAGTACTGAGCCAGGAAGAGGTCGTGCAGTTCCGCCAGGAGCTGGATGCGGCGGATTGGGTAGACGGGCGCGTAACGGCTGGCTACCAGTCGGCGCGGGTGAAGGACAATGTACAGCTGCCGGAAACGAGCCCGGTGGCGATTTCACTGGGGCGCAGGATTGTGCAGGCGCTCGAACGGAATCCTCTGTTCATCTCGGCGGCGCTGCCGGCGAAGATTTTTCCTCCGCTCTTCAACCGCTATAACGGCGGTCACTCCTTCGGCAATCACGTGGACAACTCGATTCGCCGCGTTCCGGCGACGGGCGAACAGATCCGCACCGATCTCTCGATGACGCTCTTCCTGAGCAGCCCGGAGGAGTACGACGGCGGCGAGCTGATCATCGACGATATGTATGGCGCGCACTCGGTGAAGCTGCCGGCGGGGCACATGGTGCTCTATCCTTCGACGAGCCTGCATCGCGTGCTGCCGGTAACGCGCGGCAGCCGCGTGTCTTCCTTCTTCTGGCTGCAGAGCATGGTGCGGCAGGACTCGCATCGCAGCCTGCTGTTGAACCTCGATGTGGCGATCCAGAAAATTGGCCGCGATGTGCCGGAGCATCCTTCGCTGCTGGATTTAACCGGGCTCTATCACAATCTTCTGCGCGAATGGGCCACGGTCTAGACTCAGCCGTCGAATCGCCGTCTATTTCAACACAACCATCGGTTTCCATTGTGGAGGTTCTACCGTGTCACGCAAGGCTTCTCTTCTTTTTCACTGCGGACTGATCCTGGCTGCGACCGCGGCTTACGCGCAGGGCGGACCGCAGCAGCGGCCTCGGCTGGTGCTGCAGGCGCTGGATCTCGACCACGACGGCACGCTCTCCGCGCAGGAGCTGCAGGGGGCGCCGCAATCGCTGCTCAAGCTGGATACAAATGGCGACGGCAAGCTCGAATATCCCGATGAGCTTTCGCCGCGCCGCGCCGATGCGGGCGCGAATCCGGACCAGCTGGTGGCGCAGCTGATGAAGTTCGATCGCAACGGCGACGGCGTGCTGACACCGGATGAGCTGCCGGCCCGCATGCAGTCGATCTTCGAGCGTGGCGACACGAATCACGACGGCAAGCTGACGCCGGACGAGATCCGCGCGATGGCCGCGAAGACGAATGGCCCGCACGGACGCGATACGGGCGATGCGGCGCGCGCGATGCACATGGATCCGTTGCTCGATGCGCTGGATGTGAATCACGATGGCGTGATTTCGGCCGACGAGATTGCCGCAGCGACGGCGCACCTGCTGGTGCTCGATGCGAACCACGACGGAATCCTGAGCGGCAGCGAAATCGCGGTGCGGCAGCCGAGCCCGCAGGAGCGCGTGACGCACATCCTCGGCGAGTTCGACACAAATGGCGACGGCAAGCTGAGCCGCGACGAGGTGCCCGACGGTATGAAGGCGCGCTTCGACGCGGCCGATACGAACCACGATGGGTTCCTCGACAAGGATGAGCTGCTGGCGATGTTTGCCTCGATGCCGAATGGCGGCGGGCGCGGAGAGCATCGCGGACAGGGCGAAGGCGGCGAGCCGCATGAGAATCAGCCGCAGAGTCCTCAGCAGAACTAAGAGCGGACGGATACAGACTCGAAAGGATCGATCGACCTATGCATAATTCTTCTTCCCGCTTCTGGAAGATGGCCGCATCCGTGCCCCTGGCGACGGCGGCCATCAGCGCTTCGGCGCAGCCTGCGTACGCGCCTGCATCCGCAAACGATTTGCAGACCGGCACGTGGCACTTTCATCATGAACATGTGCTGGGCACCTCGCTGGAGATCACGGTGCGCGCGGCCAACGAAGCTGCGGCGCGGCGTGCCGAAGCCGCTGCGCTCGCGTCCTTCGATCGCGACGACGCAGTGCTGAGCACGTGGCGCGCGGACAGCGAGGTATCGCGCTGGGCGAAGACGAAGCTGGAACCGGTGGCAGTATCGCCGGAGCTGTTCGATGTGCTGCAGCAGTTCGACCGCTGGCGCGAGCGTACGAACGGCGCACTCGATCCTTCCGTGGAAGCGGCGACGCGGCTGTGGCGCGGTGCGACGGCGGAAGGCCGCGTGCCGACCGAGGTCGAGATTGCCATGACGGTGGAGGCTATCCAGCAGCCGCACTGGTCGCTCGATGCCGCACATCATACGGCCACGCGGCTGAGCGATGTGCCGCTGGCACTGGCGTCCTTTACGAAGAGCTATGTGAGTTCGCGTGCGGCGGAGGCGGCTCTGCATGCCGGCGCGAAGGGGGTTATGTGTAACGTCGGCGGTGACGTAATCGTGCGGGGCAACCTTACACAGATGGTGGCGATTGCCGACCCGACGGCCGACGCGGAGAATGATCGTCCGATAGATTATGTGGTCGTGCACGATCGCGCGGTGGCGACCAGCGGATCGTACCGCCGCGGCTTTGAGATCGGCGCAGCGCTCACGACGCAGGCTCCGCAGTATTCGCACCTCTTCGATCCGAAGACGGCGCGGCCTGCGAGCCATGTGCTGTCATCGACGGTGATGGCGAAGGATGCGGTGACGGCGGGCGCGCTGGCCACAGCGTTCTCGATTCTTCCAGTCGAAGAGAGCCGCAAGCTCGCCGCTTCCTTGCCCGGCGTGGATTACATGCTGGTGCTGGCGGACGGCGAGCAGGTCTTGAGCAAGGACTGGCCGCGGCCAGCGGGCGTGCAGCGCGCGGCCTTCGCCATGCCTACCCCGCAGGCGGCGAGCGGCGCATGGGATGCGGCGTTTGCGTTGACCATCGGCATCAACCTGCCGCGCATCGAGGATGCGCGCTATCGCCGGCCGTATGTTGCGGTGTGGGTGGAGGACGGCGATGCGTATCCGGTGCGCACGCTGGCGTTGTGGACGCAGAATGCGCGCTGGCTGCCGGATCTGAAGCAGTGGTATCGCGATGACCAGATCCGCAACCTGACCGAGGGCACGGATATCTCGCGCACGGTGTCGTCTGCCACGCGCGCGCCGGGCCAGTACACGCTGGTGTGGGACGGCAAGGACAACGAAGGCAAGCCGGTGAAGGCGGGCAAGTACACGATCTGCATTGAGGCCGCGCGCGAAAACGGCGGCTACGACCTGCATAAGCATACGCTCGACTTCAACGGAACGGCGCAGCAGGCGAGCCTGCCCGCGGCGAAGGAACTGGGAGCGAGCACGCTTGACTACCACAAGCGCTAATCGCGCTGTGAGCCGGCGCGCGACCCTGCGGCAGAAGACCGCCAAGGTTGCGCGCTGGCTGCATATCTATCTTTCGATGGTGAGCTTCGCCGTGATCCTGTTCTTCGCGGTGACCGGGCTCACGCTCAATCACCAGGAATGGTTCGCGAAGGCGGCGAAGACGCGGCTGATCCGCGGCACGCTGCCGCTGAACACATTAAGCAATCCGGATGAGGCTGCGCTGGTGCAGCACTTCCGCAGCGTGGATCACGTAAGCGGCGCTCCCAGCGACATGCGCGTGGACGACAGCGAGATCACGGTCTCCCTCCGCGGGCCGGGCTACTCTGCCGACGCGACGGTTCTGCGCTCGAGCGGACGCTACATGCTGGTGGAGACGCGCAACGGCTTCTGGTCGGTGCTGAACGACCTCCATAAGGGGCGCGACACGGGAACGGCGTGGAAGTGGGGCATCGATGCGTCAGCGGTGCTGCTGACGCTGGTCTCGCTCACCGGGCTGGTGCTGATCTTCTTCCTCTACAAGCGACGCACGACCGGACTGCTTGCGGCGGCGGGAGGAATGGCTCTCGTGGTGCTGCTTTACAGGCTGTTTGTGCCTTAGCTGGGTTGATTCCCATGTCTCAGACGCGAAACATGGGGCACCCGGCGATATGTCCTAATACGTATCCAGCTTGATGCGCACGGCGTAGTGCTCGTGGTTGAAGTTCAGGCCGCGGTCGGTCTGGTCTCCGTTCCAGATGCGTGTGGGCGTCCAGGTTTCGTCGTCGTAGGTTCCCTCTTCCGCTTTCAGGATCTGCATATGGCCCTGCTGTCCTGGTGCGAGATAGAAGGTGACGCGCGCCTCGATGCCGGTAACGAGGAACTCATTCGGGCCAAGCTGCGCCACGAGGGCGCGACCGGAGTAGTCCTTGGTGCCGGGCGCGTGCTGCGCTCCATCGCGCTGCCGAGTGCCGAAGCCGACCAGTGCCTGCCAGCGGCCGAAGGTGAGCGTCTGCTCGGGCTGACCTTCCTGCTCGACGGCGGTCTGCACCTTGCCCTCGAAATTTAACTTCGCAAGCACGCGATCGAGCGGCTCGATGAGCGCGAAGTTTTCCGCATGCGCCTCGGGCAGCTTGCCGGGATGCAGCGTCCATGCGGTCTGATCGGTGCCGAAGGGCGAGAAGCCAATGGCTCCCTTGCCAAGCGCGTAAAAGAAGCCGGGAGCGAAGTCATCGCCGAGGCCGGTCTCCGGAACCAGCAGCGGGTTATCGGGCCGCGCGTAGGTGGAGAGCAGTTCTTTCACGAATTCGCGATCGTTGCTGTAGACGTCGGGGGCGAGCACGTCGATCGCCGGGGCCTCGATCTTCCAGAGATCGATCATCGTCTGTACCGGGCCGCCGCTGGGATAGTCGAAGCCCGGCTCCTGATAGCCGCGGATGACGTAGCCCTTGGGATAGCGGACCCACACGTTGCAGTACATGGGGATGGGCAGCTCGGCCTTGCCCGCCTTGGCGATCGTGTTGATGTAGCGGGACTGCGAGTAGGCCTGGAAGGTCTCGTCGGCATCGGGGCCGAAGACCTGCGACCACGTGCCGGGCTGCTTATGCAAGCCGGCGAGAAGCTCCTTCGGCACCTGACCTTCGAATTCCTTCTGCGCCTCGGGCGAGTGGTCACGGATGGCGCCGATGGCGCCCGACTCGTTCTCCACCTGGATCATGAGCACGGTGTGCTGCTGGGCATCGAGATCGTGCAGGTGATGCGTGAGCGCGACAAAGGCCGTGCGGTCGGCGTCGAGGTTAGCCTGTGAATTGGCGGAGAGAACCTGGATGGGCTGGCCACGTTCGTCGATCATGCGTGGATAGTGCGCGGAGTCGGTCTTCACCCAGTCGGGCACGTAATGCATCTCGCCGTTCTTCCACGTACCGAACCAGAGCAGGATGAGATGCACGTGATGCTCGCGCGCCTGATTGACGAGCATGTCGACGAGCGAGAAGTCGAACTGGCCGGGCCTGGGCTCCATCTGCTCCCAGTAGACGGGGGCTTCGACGGTGTTGGCGTGCATGCCCTCGATCGTCGGCCACACATCCTTTATGGTCGATGGCCAGGAGCTGGAGTTGTTGATCTGGCCGCCGAGCATGAGATACGGCCTGCCATCCACGAAGAGCGCATGCCGGCCATCTTTCTCGACGATGCGCGGGCCATCCTGCGCGCGCAGCGCAAGAGGCGAAGCGAGAAGTGCGGAGAGCGAGAGAGCGGCGGCGATGCGTTTCATACGATTCTTTCCATCCCTTGTCACCCCGACCGCAGTGTAACGAAATGGAGGGATAACAGATCCTTGAACTTTGAACCCCGGTGTGCCCCACGTCTCAGAAGCGAGACGTGGGGCACCCGGATGCGTGGTACTAGAAGTAGTACTTGGCCGCGAGCTGGAAGAAGCGCGGGTTGGGAGTGAAGTTGCCGAGCGAGCGGGTGCTGGTGATCTCACCGCCGCTGGATGCGTTGGTCTCGACGCTGGGCTGACCGAAGGCCGGAGTGTTGAACACGTTAAAGACATCCGCGCGGAACTGGAGGTACTGCTCGCGGATGGTGGGGAAGTTCTTGAAGAAGCTCATGTTCGCGCGCTGGTAACCGGGACCGTAGATCTGGTTCCGGGCGCCGCCGAGGTAAGCCTCAGCCAGCGTGGGGTTGGTGATCGGCGTGCCGGTCGGGTTTGCCGTCGTCTGTGTGTTCGCGATGAGCGTGCCGGAGAGCGGGTTCGCAAAGGCGCAGGGGTTGTACCAGTTGGCGACACTCTTGGTGGAGGTCGCGCAGCTGGTGCCTGGGTTGCTGGCCGAGGCCGCGCCGCCGGTGGCAAAGGGATCGCCGGTGAGGATAGCGCGGCGAGTATTCGCGCCCACAGCCGCGGTGTTATCCGGAGTGACGGTGAAGGGGTTGCCGGTGAGAGCGTAGAAGGCAACGTCCGCCGACCATCCACCCACGATCTGGTTCACGATGCCGCCGTGATTGAGGAACCGCTGTCCCTGGCCGAAGGGCAGCGCGTAGTTGCCGGAGAGGGTGAAGCGATGGCGCACATCCCAGTCCGAGTTAGTGAATTCGCTGCCGATGGAGTACAGGTTTGCATTGCGATAGATGTTGGTGCCGCCGTCGAGCGGGGTGCCGGTGTCATCCAGCGCGTGCGAGTAGGTGTACGCGGCGAGGAACTGCAGTCCGCGCGAGAGATGCTTCTCAAGCGAGACCTGCAGTGAGTTGTAGCTGCCTACGCCCTCGTAGAGATCGTACTGCGCGCCGCCGAAGCTCGAGAACGGACGGATGGCCTGCGAGCTGTCGGACGGACCGACGAGGCCGAAGGGCGCATTCTGATCGGTGATCGCCTGCAGGTGACGCGAGACGTTGCCGACATACGCTGTGGTCAGCGTCATGGTGCGGGTGAAGGCGTACTGCGTGGTGAAGTTGAACTGCTCGGTGTACGGCGTCTTGGTCTGCAGCTGTCCACCGACCAGACCCGGCGTAGAGAGATAGTTCTGCAGGCCGGCAGCGATGGCATTGGCAAAGCCGGTGTCGAGGCTGATGCCGTCCGTGGAGCAGGCGCCGTTGGAGCAGGCCGGCGAAGTGAAGTTCGAGGAGAAGGCGAACGGATAGTTGTACGAAGGATTCGGCGAAGCACCCACGCTCTCAAGTCCGCCGAAGAAGATGCCGTAGCCGCCGCGCAGCACAAGCTTCGGCGTCGCGGTGTAGGCGAAGCCGATACGCGGGCTGAAGTTCAGCTTCTGCCCAAGCGCGAGCGAACGATTCTTGCTGTAGACCAGCGAGATGTTGTCCGCGGCGATGAGGCTGTCGAAGGCCGGAGCGATGGTGGCCTTGGTGTTCTTGGGCAGCAGGAACTGCGCGGTGCCCGAGGCCGGACCGTTGATGGAGTCGATGTTCCAGTAGGCCTGGTTGTCGTTCTCTTCATACGAGGGCTGGTAGTAGTCGTAGCGCAGGCCGAGGTTGAGCGTGAGGTTCGGGCGAACCTTCCAGTCATCCTGACCATAGCCGGAGTAGTACCAGTGAATGTCGTGCACGCTGAAGAAGTTGGAGATGGAGGCGCTGTACATCGAGTCGGCGAGGAAGTCGGCTACGCCGTAGCCGGTGTAGTTCGCCGCGGGGTTCGAGGTGAAGAAGCCGCTGTAGTCATAGGAGCCATGCGGGTTGATAGGCTGCGTCACAGCCACGCGCACGCTCTGGATGCTGACACCGGCCTTGATGGTGTGATTGCCCAGGACCTTGGTGGCGTTATCGAGGATCTGGAAGACGTTCTCGTACTCGATGGAAGGATAGTAGCCGGGCGAGCCGAAGCTGGTGAGGCCGCTGACGGTGGTCGACGGCAGGCCGCCGTTGTTGGCCTGGTAAGGAATGCCGCCAAGACCGACCTCGGAGGCGATATCGGTGTTCGCGCTCTGCTGCAGGAACTGCGCGCGCGCCCAGTTGTAGCCGAAGCGGAATTCATTCACGAGCTTGGGATTGAAGACGTGCGTCTCGCTGAAGACGTAGTTCTGGCCCATGTTGATTTCCGAGCCGTCAGAGCCGTAGCCGCCGCCATCGAGGATGGAACCGAGCGGGGCAGGATAATTGCCGCGCAGGTTCGAGTTGCTCATGCGGAAGAAGGCCTGATCCTTGGCGGACGCGTTCCAGTCGATGCGGCCGTCCCAGCTCACGGTGTTGTTTACGTCGTTCGTGTTGATGACGTAGTTGTTGTAGGTCTTGCCGCCGTTGGCGTTCGGCGTGGGATACATGTTCAGGATCTTCTGCGCGACGGCATTGATCTGGTTTGCGCAGAAGACGTTCTGACGGCCGTTGCAGGTGAGCAGTGTGCTGCCGTCCGTGCCGGGCTGGTAGAGCGTGACCGGCGAGCTGTTGCCGGTAAGGCTGGTGCTCAGCAGCTCGCTGAAGTCGCCCTGACGCATGAGCGCCGTGGGCACCGAGTAGGTGCCGGTGGAACCGAAGATGATGCGCGTGGCTTCCACGTCTCCGAAGAAGAAGAGCTTGTTCGGCACGATGGGACCGCCGATGGTGCCTCCGAACTGGTTCTGGCGGAACTCGGGCTTGGTCTGGGAGAAGTAGTCCTTGGCGTCAAGAATGTCATTGCGCCAGTACTCCCACAGGTTGCCGTGCAGCGAGTTGGTGCCGCTCTTGATGGAGGCGTTGAGCACCGCGCCGGCCGAGTGGCCAAGCTCCGCGGTGTAATCGCTGGTCTGCACCTTGAACTCGGCGAGAGCATCCGGCGGAGGCTTTACGACATAGGTTGCGCCGTTGAGGAAGTCGATGAGGTTCGAGTTGTTGTCGACACCGTCGAGGATGAAGTTGTTCTGCTCGGCGCGCAGGCCGTTCGCGCTGAAGTCGCCGTTGCCTTCGCCACGCGAGCCATTCGACTGCGCGACACCGGCAGCAAGCTGCGCCACGAAGACGTAGTTGCGCCCGTTGAGCGGCGTGTTGTTGATCTGCTGCGCGCTGATGACCTGGCCGGTGGACGAGTCCTCGGTCTGCAGCAGCTGCGCCGCGCCCGCATCGACGGTGACCGTCTGCGTGGCAGAGCCCGGCTGCAGGGTGATATTCGCCTCGAGGCGCTGGCCCAGGTTGAGGACGATGCCGTTCAGGGTCGCCTTCTGGAAGTTGGGCGCGCCAGCGCTAACGACGTAGTTGCCAATTTTTACCGGCGAGAAGACATACACGCCGCTCTGATCGCTCTTCGCGTTCAGCACGAGGCCGGTGTCCTTGCTGGTGAGGGTGACGTCCGCCGCCGAAATGACGGCGCCCGTCTGGTCCGTTACCGTTCCTGTAATAGTTCCCTGGTCAACCTGCGCCAGGAGCGGAGATGAGAGGGAGAGTAAGACGAGTGCGATTGAGAAGAGATGAAGGAAAATGCGTCTCGACATCGATGGGCTCCAGAAAAAACCTGCGATTGCCTGTTTACTTCTCCGGCTGCCCAGACAACGGAGCGGCCGGATCGATGTATTCGCATACATACATCGCATAAGAAAACGTATACATAGCGATAGCCAATATCCCGCCTCAATCGGCGCCCTGCTGGATCAGATTTTCAGCACCGCATATGTATACGATTACAAGCCGGACCGAATCCTATGATCCGCCATCAAGGGTTGTCAAGGCGGGCAACGACGAAGCCCGCCTCTCTCGCGCTCTCTACTTTGCGCTCTCTACTTGTAGATCCACCACTCCGCTGGTCCTGTGAGGCCGGAGGGCAGGAGGGTGCGATCTCCGGATGGGAGGACGATATTGGTGTGCGTGGTCCTGCCTTCGGGATGCTCCTCGTCGCCTACGAGGCGGTTGTGCCAGAGGTTCGTCACGTCGATCGAGAGGGTGATGCTGCTGCCCTTGAGATCGCGGAGACAATATTCATAGGGATAGGTCCAGACGATGGAGGTATCGCGATCGTCCGCATGGAAGTTGGCGACGGCGTGGATCTGCGGGAAGTGCAGGCATGCGGTCTCGCCCGGATCGAGATGCGGGGTGGCGAGCTTCGCTTTATAGGTTGCGGTGCCGGAGAAGTAGCGGAAGGCCTGGATCTCGTTCCAGAGCCTGGGCTCGTCGAGCGAGATGGGCTCACTGCCCGGCACCTTGAGCTGCCACGTGCCTTCGGCTTTCTCTTCGCGCACCTTCACCGGAGCGGGCGCGGCACTACTCTTTGCAGGGAAGACAAGAAACACGGAGCCGAATGCCGGCAGCTGCAGGTCGACCCTCGTGCGGTCACCAGCTGCTTCCGCCGTGGCACGATAGACTCTGCCGGCGACGGGGTCCCATAGCTCGGCTTCGCCTTGTGCACGGAGGTAAAGCGAGAAGTGCTTTTGTTCTCCATACGCACTGCGGACGAAGTAGATGCTTTCGCCGTCGACCTGGCGGTGGGCCCAGTCGATCGCGTTGCTGCTGACTGGAGCGATGCGGACGTCACCGGATGCGAGCTCCACATCGGGCACGATCTTCTTCTGCCGTAGCGCTGCATGCGCATCGGCGGTGCAATACACCGTGCCTCTCGCATAGCTGTGCGCGCCATCTTGGCAGCTGCTCCAGATTTGTAACGCTAACTGATCGAATTTCGCTTTTTCTGCCTGCGGCACATTTCCAATTGCCGATGTGGGCGGCAGAGAGACGACCGAACCTCCAGCTTCGAGATACCGTTGCACGAACTGCAGCACTGCGAGGGAGACGCGGCGCGTGGAGGGAAGGACCAGCACCCTCCAGTGAACACCGCCTGTCCCGGCGAGGCTGGGACCCACAAGCTCCGGGCCATCGATACGGATAGTGCGCAGCAGAGCATCTTCATCGGTGACGTCGTAGTCATACCCGGGCAGCGCGTGGGCAGGATCGTCGGCCTTGAGGCGGACGAAGTTCGGAGCCTGGCCACCGTAGAAATACAGCACGTCGTGAACGGCGTGGCCCTGCTGCATCATGAACTGGACGCGGTTCAGGTAATCGAAGAACGGGCCACCGACATTCCACCACGTGACATTGGGGTTCAGATGCGTGCCAGCGAAGTACTCCTGGCCGGGTATGCCCGCAGATGCGGGGCTCGAGGTGAACTCGTGCCAGACGAGGCGGTTGAGGCCCTCGGTGACTGCCATGTCGAAAGACGGTTTCAGGTCCGCGGAGAGCGACTCCGACCATTGCGGACCGATGGAGGTTTCCCCCTCTGCGGCCACGTAGGGCTGGCCGTAGATGTCCGCGGCGCTGGAGGCCTCCTTCACGAAGTAGCGGCCCTTGTCTTCGGGCCGATGGCCGCTCTGCGACCAGAACTCGGTCTGCGGCACAGCCGATTTGCGGAAGGTTTCGAGCGCATCGAGCGGCGCCACGTGCGGACCACCGCTCTCCGCCTGCACGCCGAGGCCGAACTCGGCGGCGCGCGCGGCAAAGCGGTCGTAATAGTTCTTCACGATGAGATCGGCCACGGTGCGGCGCAGATCGGTGAGGAAGCGCGTGGAGATAGACGGATCGCCGATAATGCGGCCCGCAACGATGGGCAGATACGGTACGGGATCGTAGCCACGGCTCTTCTGGAACTCTTCGCGAAAGCCCTCGGTCCAGTTCATGCCGCCGGTCTCCCAGCTGTCTGTCGCGAGATATTTGAGGCTGGAGTAGGGCTTCGCGGCAACCAACAGCGGTTTCACGTTCTGGTCCCAGTAATCATCGAAGGCGCGGCTGCTGAGAGCGTCGATGGCGAGACCCTTCCAGGTATCGCTCGACGTGGAGACCTTCGCGCCGGAGTCTGTGTATCCGATGCGCAGGATCTCCCATGCGCCGGCAGGAAGCTGCGCATGCACGGATCCGTCGCTGCCGAGAGGCAGTACGCGCACCTCATCGACGGAGGCATCGGCGTACTTCGGATCGCTTCTGAAGGCAGTGCTGGCGCCATCGTCCAGCAGGAATGGCGTGCCCTCCATGCTCATGCCGAACTCCGATGCTGCCGAGCGCAGAAGGAGGCTGCGTCCGTATGGGCCATGACCCGAGACAGGCCCCGCGCCGTGATGCAGCGGGTAAGCGAGCACGGCGATGTCGCGGTAGAAGCCGTTCATCGATGGCGGAGCTGGCAGACGCACGTCCTGCGCTGGACCGCCCTGCACATCAACGCTTGCGAAGGTAAGTAATTTGGCGGCGTCCTGCACGGTCACGGTGGGGCCTCCGAGATCCCATCCGCTCTGGATGTTGAGCGTGATCTCGAGACCGAGGCGATCGGCCTCCCTGAGCGCGTAGACGTAGAGATCTGTCCACGCGGGCGAGCCGAACTTCGGCCCCGCCGGAACGGTGCTGTTGCCGTTCTGCGAAGCTCCGCCTGCGTCGACGAGGATGACGCCGCCGAAGCCTTTGGTCTTCATCTCTTCAAGGTCACGGAGTATGGTCGGCTTGTCGGTATTGCCGTTGAGCCACCACCAGTAGCAGCGCAGACGCGCCTGTTGCGGCGGCTGATGAAAGCCTGCGCGAAGCTTGCTGATGGTGTCGTTCTGTTCGGGTGCGGCCGTGGTTTGCGCGGTGCTGAACAGCGAGTGAGCAAAGACGATCGTGGCAACGATCATCCGACCAAGGGACATGCCAATCCTTTCGGAATTCCTGCGCCGGAACGATTCGGCACAGAGAGGAACAGGGATGCGGCGGCGCGGGAAAGAGCGCCGCCGCTCTCAGCAGACGCAATCAGAAGTTGAGACGGGCGGTGAGCTGGCCGATGCGCGGATCGTTCGCCTGGGTGAGTGTGACCACACCCCAGGTCGAGCTGCCGATGGTCGTGCCAGGACCTCCGAAGATGGGTGTATTCAGGATGTTGAAGAACTCCCCGCGAATCTCGAAGGTGGTTCCCTGCTTGATCTGGAACTGCTTGAAGAGCGAGGCATCGGCTACCGGCTTCACACGCACGCGGACACCGAGCTCCGTACTGTTGTACTGCGTAGTATAGGCCAGCCGCTCGCGATAGGCGGGCGTGGGTGAGAGGCTGTCGCAGGCAGGCGCGCTTGCCGTCGACTGGACGAGTTGGCCCGAGGTGTTCTCATAGCAGGTGTTGATGTAGCGGCCGTAGGTGGGGTTTGCCTGCCGTGTGTTGCCGATGATGGTGACGCTGCCCGGCGCGGAGATGAGCGGACCGTTCTCGAAGCGGGCGACGCTGTTGAAGTCCCAACCGCCGAGAAGCAGGCGCTCGAAGACGTTGTGGTGCGCGAAGCGCGGCAGCTCGACGGTGGCGAAGATGTTGCCGACCAGCGTCGGAGTGGAGTCTTCGATGGACGCGAGCTTGGTGTCGAAGGCATTCAGGTATGCGGTGTGGTCCATGGTCTTGGACCAGGTGAAGTTGCCCTGCAGCGTGTAGTGGTTCTTCATGGAATGCTGCACCTGGACCTGCAGCGAGTTGTAGGGCGCACTGCCGATGGAGGAGTAGTCCTCGGTGACCGAGCCGAACTCCGGATACGGCAGCAGCAGCAGGTTCTGCGCGATGGTTGCGTTGTTCAGCGTCGTGGTGCCGCTGAAGGCTCCCGCCATTGGGTTGGCTACCTGCGCGTTCAGATAGGTGATCTCGGCTGCGCCCTTGTCGTAATACTGCTGCGGCAGATAGTTGATGTTGTGATTCACCTCAAGACGCGTGGGGCGCGTGCCGACGTAGGCGATCTGGAGGACGTAATCGCCAGGCATCTGCTGCTGCACGCTGGCCGACCACTGCGCGCTCTTCGGCTGCACGTGGTTCTGGTCAACGAAGCTGATGCTCTGGCCGAGGCCGGTGGAGAGTCCGAGCGAGCTGCCGGTGGGCAGCTGCACTCCCGAGGGGAACGGGGTGCTGATGGAATAGAGCGGCGCGCTGGTCACGTAGTTGTTGTAGCTGGTGGTCTGGCTGAAGCCGGTGCCAATGGGTGACTCGAGCGTATTGAAGTAGATGATGCCGAAGCCTGCGCGGGCAGTGGTCTTCGGCGAGACGGCATAGGCGGCGCCGATGCGCGGCTGGAAGTTATTCCAGTCCGATGGGTATGGATGGCGATTGGAGGCACTCGTGAACTCGAGGCCGCCGTTGAGCGTGAGGTCGGGCACCGCGGCCTGCAGCGGGCTGGAGCAGGTGAAGCAGAAGCCGGTGACCTGCTTGTTGTAGCGCTCGGTGAAGGGCGACTCATAATCCCAGCGCGCGCCGAGATTCACGGTCAGCTTGTCGGTCACGCGCCAGTCGTCCTGCACAAAGGGCGCGGTATAGATCTGCTGCAGCGCGTAGGCGGCCTCGATGTTGTAGGACATCGAAGAGTCATAGCCGAGCAGGAAGGATGCGAAGGGATCGCCGGAGCTGGCATCCGCGCCGACGTTCACGGTGACGGAGTTCTGCTGCGTAAAGCGGCGATCGAACTCGTAGGCGCCGAGGCCGCTCTCGGGGTTCTGCACGTTGTAGCGGATGAGCTCGCCGTCAAAGCCATAGCGCAGCGTGTGGCGCGCGATGGTCTGCGTCAGGATCTCAGAGAGCGCGCCGGTGAGGTTGGTGCTGATCTGTCCACCCGAGCCGCCGGCGAGGCCGGCATAGCTATCCGAGTTGAAGGTGAGGCCGGGGAAGCTGGTGTAAGGCAGGCCTGCCGACGAGATGCCGAGCTGCGAGAGATCGTAGTTCTCATTGCCGGGATAGACCAGGCCGAAGGGATGCCACATGACGCCGAGGCGCGAGTCGAGCACCAGCGAGTTGGAGAACTGCTGCACATCGTCGATGCTGCCGCCGCGATTGTTGCGATAGACGTGATAGCCATAGCCGCTGGGGCCGATGCCCTTGGGGAATCCCTGCAGCGGGTAGTTCTGCGTGAGGCCGGAGCGGAAGAGGATGGCAGAGAGCTTGTTCTTCGAGCCGATCGACTGATCGACGCGGCCGATGAAGGACGGGTAGGTGCTGGGGTAGGAGGTCTGCGTCGAAATATAGTTGGGCACGGTGAGCGCCGAGGCATTCACGACGTTGGCCTGCGGGAAGTAATCGACCAGCGCGGCAGAAGAGGCATTGATGGCCGAGGCGATGTTGTTATCAGCATAGTAGGCGGTGCGGTTGCCGTTGGCATCCACGGGCGAGTTGGGTTGGTAGAGCTGCACGCCGGACTGGCAGAGTCCGTTGCCATCGAAGCCGCCGGTGCAGAGCGCGGAGAAGTCGCCGGCGCGCTCGGCCGAGGTGGGCACGCGCGAGCTGTAGTTGATGGCCGTGTGCGAGGCGTAGCGCTCAAAGGCGAACATGAAGAAGGTCTTGTCGCGGCCGTCATAAAGATGCGGAATACGCACGGGTCCGTTGATGACGAGTCCGGTCTGGCTGAGCTGATCGTTGTTACGCGGAGTGCGGAGCGCGGGGTTGGTGGCGTCCTGGTCCGGAACCTTCTCGTAGGTGTTCGCGTTGAGGTAGGTGTTCTGGAAGGCATAGTAAAGCGCGCCGTGATAGGCGTTGCCGCCGCCGCGGATGATGGTGTTCGTCACCGTGCCGTTGCCGTGGCCGACCTGCGCGTCGAAGATCGAGGTTTGCACCTTGACCTCCTGCACGGCTTCCGGCGAGGGCACGAAGCCGGTGTAGGAAGCGCCGGAGAGACGCTCGGCAGGATCGTCCGGGATGCCGTCGAGGGTGAGACGGTTGTGACCGCTGCTGCCTTCGCTCTCGATCTGCACGGCGACGCCGCTGAAGGGATTGGTGAACTGGCTGGCCTTGGCCTGCGTGTACTCGGTGGTATCCACGCCGGCTGCAAGCGTTGCCATTACGAACGGATTGCGGCCGTTGTTAGGCAGGCTGGTGACCTCTTTCGCATCGAGCGTGGTGGCGATGTTCGGCGAGGCGGTGTCCATCAGGGTGTTCTGCTCGGCCTGCACCTTCACCACCTCGGTCTGCGCGCCGGGGATGAGCCTGAAGTCCGCCTGCTCTACGTTGCCGGCGATGAGCACGATGCCGGTCTGGGCGGCGGTGCGGAAGCCTCCTGCCGTAACGGTGACGGTATAGGTGCCGGGGTTGAGCGAGGCGAAGGTGTAAGCGCCGTCGCCGTTCGACTTCTCCGTCGTCTTGAAGTGCGTGGTGGTCTCTTCCGCGACGATCTCCGCGCCGGGGACAACGGCTCCGCTTGCGTCGGTCAGAGTGCCGCGGATCGATCCGAGATAGCTCTGCGCCCGGGCGGTTGCCGGGCCGAGAAAAGCGACGAGAGTGATTGCGACTGCCAGCCAGATGGCCTGAAGTCTGTTCATCCGATGATGCCTCCGAAAAAGTGCTGCAAAGGAGCGGGTCTTTTTTGACAACGGAGGTCATGCTGCGTGCGCCGAATGTGGACCAGCAAGTGAATTTACCGGAAGATTACAGGTGGTCTTTACCGTTAGAAGTTGATTTAACCCTTGATTTGTCAGGGTTCTTTGCGCGGTGGATGCGGTCTGACCTCTGCGGATGCTACACTTCCGGCACTCTCGGTTCCGCTGTGGCTACTGCTATCAATCTCGGAGAAGATGTCGCCGGCATATCCTCTGCTGGTGGTTCGTCTCCGCATGCGGCGCCATCGATAGAGCAGCGGCGCGCGCTGATCGACCGCGTGGCTCGCAGCTCGCAGTTCTCCCGCTCGGCGCGGCTTCGCGATTTTCTCCAGTATGTGGGTTACGGCTCGCTCGATCCCAGCGGCGCGGAGATCCACGAGCATGCGATCGGCGTGCACGTCTTCGGCCGGTCGCCGGACTATGACCGCAGCCAGGACAATATTGTTCGCGTCAACGCGAGTGAGCTCCGCAAGCGCATCGAACGCTACTTCGAGACAGAGGGCGCGGACGAGACGCTGATCTTCTCGATTCCTCGCGGCGGCTATACGCCGGTCTTTCAGTGGCGAGATGCGGCAGCGGCCGTGACTGCTTCGACCGAGAGCGCTACCATCACCCATCCGCTGGAAGTGGTGCCTGCGCCCGATGCGACGGCTCCGGATGCGCGAAGGTTCCCGTGGGCATGGATCTTCGTCGTGCTGGTGCTCGTGGGAGTCTGCGGCTACCAGTGGTGGCAGATTCGTGTGCTGCGAAGGACGACCGATGCGTGGGCAGGACGGCCGGCGGTCGCGGACTTCTGGACGAACTTCGATGGGGCCGCGCCCGAGACACACATCATTCTTCCCGACGCTTCTGTAACGATGAGTGAAGAGATCACGGACAAGCCCGTCGCATTATGGGATTACATCCATCGCGACTTCCCTGGCAGCGGCCACAGCAAGAACCTGAGCGCGGACCGGCAGCATGACCTGGACACCATCTTCGGACATAACGTGGTAACGCTCGGCGACTTCACCGCCGCGCAGCAGTTCCTCGCGCTCTCGCCCATCGCATCCTCGCTGCATCTTTCACTCGCGCGCTTTTTTGAGCCCGATTCGATCAACCACTCGAACCTGATCGTGATCGGCGGAAGAAAGGCGAACCCATGGGCGGCGCTCTTCGATGAGCAGCTGAACTTCAGTCTCGAGGATGGCGACGGGCACAGCTCGATCTGCATCCTCAACCGGCATCCGGTCGCGGATGAGTCCGCCACGATGTGTCCTTCGATCGGGCTGAACTACATTACGGCTTACAGCGTGGTGGCCTTTCTGCCGAATCCCGGCAAGAGCGGCAAGGTGCTGCTGCTTGCAGGCACCGACTCGGACGCGACAGCCGCGGCGGCGCAGTTCATGACCTCCCAGGAGGGACTGAGCGAGCTGAAGGCGCGGCTGCACACCGATCACCTGGGATACTTCGAGGCGGTGCTGAAGAACTCCAGCCTGCACGGGGCTCCGTTCCGCGCACAGTTGCTGTCTTTGCGCCCGCGCTGAACGGCTCTCCGCTAGATTGACGACGTTATTCCTTGATTTCAAACTCCGCCTTCTGCTCTGCCTTGGAGCTGCCGCCGATCCACACCGTGTAGCTGGTGGGTTCGATCACGGACTGGCCCTGCTGGTTGTAGAAGGAGAGCTCGGAGAAGCCGAGCGGGAAGCTTACCTGCTGCGATTGACCGGGCTTCAGCGTGATTCTGCGGAAGCCTTGCAGGCTGCGGACCGGCTGCTCCAGGCTCGCGCCAAAGTTGCGCACGTAGCATTGCACGACCTCGGTTGCGGTGCGGCTTCCTGTATTCGTTACCGTTGTGGTTGCAGTTATCAGGCTTTTTCCGCCGGAGTGCGCAGCTTCTTCGAGCGGCACCGCACTGCGCGAGAGCGCGGGCTGGCTATAGGCAAACTGTGTGTAACTAAGACCGAAGCCATAGGGGAAGAGCGCATCGTTCGGCACATCGATATAGCGCGAGAAGAAATGTGTATCCGGGCCGGGCGGCTGCGAGAGATCGATGTTGCGCGCGGGCCGGCCGGTGGGCAGCTGGTTATAGTAAAGCGGCTCCTGTCCGACGGCGTAAGGGAAGCTCATGGGCAGCTTGCCGCTCGGCGAGACATCGCCATACAGCACATTCGCGATGGCGCTGCCCGCTTCCGTTCCTGGGAACCAGACTTCCATGATGCCCGCAACGTGCTTCGCAGCCCAGTCCAGCACCAGCGGCCTCCCGGAGAAGACCAGCAGCACCACGGGTTTGCCCGCGGCGGCCACGGCTTCAAGCAGCTGCTGTTGATTGCCGGGCAGATCGAGATAGGCACGCGAGCCTGCTTCTCCGCTCATCGCGCCGGACTCGCCCAGCGCCATCACCACCAGGTCCGATTGCTTCGCAGCCTGCACCGCGGCGGCGAAGCCTTCCGTGCTGTCACCGGTGATAGAGGTGCCCTGCGCATAGGCGAGCGATCCGCCATTCTGCCGCGCGCGCGCCTCGAGCGCCTGCTTCACAGTCACGACGTCCGAGAGATTCGGACCACCGCTCCATGAGCCCATCATCTCAGCAGGGTTATCGCCGAGCGGGCCAATGAGCGCGATCTTCTTTGCGGATGCAGCCAGAGGCAGCACGGAATCGTTCTTGAGCAGCACGAAGGATTCTTCCGCGGCGCGGCGCACCAGCTCTCGGTGTTCGGGTACGGCGGCCGTGATCTCAGTGCCGCGGGCATACGGATGCTCAAAGAGTCCGAGCGCAAACTTGAGGCGCAGCACGCGGCGCACGGATTCATCGACTGCGGAGATCGGCACCTGGCCGCTGCGAATCAGCTCGGGCAGCTGCGTGTCATAGAAGTGCGACATCATGTCAATGTCCACGCCCGCAAGAAGAGCCTTGCGCGTGGCCTCGGAGGGCGTGCGCGCGATGCCGTGATTCTCCAGCTCCATGACCGCGGTGTAGTCGCTCACCACGAGCCCATCGAAGCCCCATTCTCCGCGCAGAACCTTCTGCATCAGGAACGGATTTGCCGAAGAGGGCATACCGTTGAGCGCATTGAAGGCACTCATCACGGTCGCGGCTCCGGCGCCAATCGCAGCGCGATAAGGGGGCAGATAGTCCTGCCGCAGGCGGCTCTCGGACATATCGGTGGTGTTGTATTCCCTGCCCGCTTCGGCCGCGCCATACGCGGCAAAGTGCTTCACGCAGGCGGCAACGCTCTCCGGATCGGAGAGGCTCTTACCCTGATAGCCGAGCACATACGCGCGAGCCATAGCCGCGCCAAGATAGGCATCCTCACCCGCGCCTTCCGTGGTGCGCCCCCAGCGCGCATCGCGCGAGATATCGACCATGGGCGAATAGAACCAGCGCACACCCGCGGTGGTCGCCTCTTCCGCCGACATATGTGACAGTGACTGTACTAAATCCGGGTCGAAGGACGCCGCTAGTCCGATGGGCTGCGGATAGATCGTGCGGAAGCCGTGGATAATGTCCGCGCCGAAGAGCAGCGGAATATGCAGGCGGCTCTTTTCAACGGCGGCGCGCTGGAATTCGTTCGTCCGCTGTGCGCCGACAGTATTGAGCATGGAGCCGAGACGCCCCTGCTCCGCCAGCTCCATGGAGTTGACCTGGTTGTGCGCGTTGGGATTGTTGGCAATCTGGGCAGCCGTGGGAGCCGCGCCGGTATCGTTGTACTGCACCAGCTGCCCGATCTTCTCTTCGAGCGTCATTTTGCTGAGCAGCGCATCTACGCGACGTTCGATCTCAGGAGAGGCAAGCTGCGGATTCGACGGCGGCACACTTACAGAAGACGACGATTGCGCCAGGCTGCAGGGCACAAGAACAAGGCTGAGGCTATATGCGGCGGCCCGGCATACGGATGCGAGCGCAGGGAATCTCTGGGGGATCAATCGACCTCCTCGGTGAACGTGCAATCGATGTCTGTTGTCCTACGGGCCTGTTATTTGCGGACCTGCGGCTTTTTCTTTCCCGGTGATGCTGCCAGCGCGGTGGAGCGTCTTTCTGCGAATCCGGGAAGAATAGGGATGGAGTGCTTCGGCCACTCTTCCCTGCTGCTCTGGATCATCTGCAACAGGGTCTTCGCCGCGACGCGCCCCATCTCCTGCAGGGGCTGGCGCACGGTGGTGAGAGGCGGATTGTTGGTGGCCGCACTCAGGATGTCATCAAAGCCGACGACGGAGACCTGTCCAGGCACATCGAGCCCGGTATCGCGCAGCAGCGTGATTGCGCCCATCGCGGTGAGATCGTTGAAGGCGAAGATCGCGGTAAACGGGCGCTTGCGCTCAAGCAGCGTGGCCGCGGCTGCACGGCCCGGCTCAATGCCAAGGCCATCGTCCTGCAACTGGACGACGAGATGAGGATCGATCTCAAGGCCCAGCTCTTCAGCAACCTTGCAGATGGCGCGCCAGCGCGGACGCGTATCCGAGCTGAAGGTCTGGCCCTTGATGAAGGCGATCCTGCGATGTCCGAGCTTCTCCAGGTGCTCGAGGGCATAGCGTGCCGCAAGCATGTGATCGAGTTCGATATTCACCACGGACGGCTGATGGCGATGACCCGACACGGCAACCACCGGAATCGGCAACGCCTCGCGCACATCGGTATTGACGGTGATGATCCCTTCCACGGCCCGGGACAGAAGCATGGATGGGTACTCGCGCAGTAGCTCGGCACGATGACGGTGGCTCACCACGAAGTAGAAATAGCCGGCGACGAGCAGCGCATCCTCGATCCCGCTCAGCACGCCGGACGAATAGCCTTCGCTGATTTCCGGCACCATGACGCCGACGGTGCTGCTGCGCTGGCTGCGCAGGCTGATGGCGAGCGCATTGGCCCGGTAGTTCAGCTTCTTCGCCGCGGCAAGCACACGCTGCTGTGTCTCCTCCGAGATGCGGTACCTTGCGGCAGAGCCGCTCAGCACGCGCGAAACCGTGGTTTGTGAGACGCCAATATGCCTGGCCAACGCCTTCAGATCCATCTTCTCAGGCATTCCTGCTCCTCTTCGTCGTCACTGGATGCGTCTCCAGCATGACATGCGCGGCGTAAAGATTTCGTCGCCTGCGAAGACTCTCAGTGTTTCGCTCCGACGGTGACGAGAAGCAGTGCATTCGGTCCCAGGTGCAGCTCCAGGCTTCCATCGCTGAGGTGTGTCTGCTCCGGCTGTTCGAGCGCGGTTTCGCGGTTCATCGTTGCCACTTGCGCCTCGGTGGGATCGAGCGGGCTGCCCAGCTTTTTGTATGCAGCCAGCGTGTTGCTGTGTGTCTCGTCGACGCGACGGATCGACACAGCCGCATCCGGCTGTACCCCATGCAATACAAGGCGGAGAGTCTTGTCCGTTCCCTGTGTGCCCGGATCCGTGATGTTCCAGAGCGCCAGCGCGAGGCTTCCGTCCTCCTTCTTCGTCACGATCACATCGGCGGCATCATTCGCGATGCGCTGGGTGCCGAGCTCGTGCAGAAGCGCAAAATCATAGAGGCTGGGCTTGTTGATGCCGCCCTTGGCCCGCAGACCGAACTGTCCAGAGAACGGCTGCGGAATCGGACCGCCCTCTTCGAAGACGTCCGAGAAGGTCCAGAAGGACATCATGTCCACCTTGCCGTCGCATGCACGGATGGTATTGGCGAGGCCGGTGCCGACGAAATCGGTGTCGCGGGACTCCTCCTGGCCCTGCACATTCCATTCGGTCCAGAAGAGCGGCAGGTGCGGCATGCCGGATGCCGCGATTTCATCATGCACCTTCGCAACGGCGCGGCAGACGCGGTCATCCATGGGGATGTTTTCATCGGTGCCGAAGAGATCCTCGACGGTATCGTCGGCGTAGCCGTGCGTTGAAACGAAATCGACGGGCACATGATTCTTCGTCGTGTATGCGAGGAACTCGGGTACCCAAGCCGCGGCGGCTGTCGCAGGACCGCCCACGCGCAGGCGCGGGTTCACGGCCTTCAGATCGCGCGCGGTGTGCGCATAGAGCTCGAAGTAGGATTTCTGCCGCGGGATACCGTTCCAGAAGTCGATGTTCGGCTCGTTCCACACCTCGAAGTACCACTGCGAGACTTCATCGATGCCGTAGCGGTCGACGAGATGCTGCGCGAAGTGATGCATGAGGTCATCCCAGCGCTCCATGCTCTTGGGAGGCGAGACATTCTGCTTGTACCAGAAGGGATGCAGCGCATCCGGATTGAAGGCGAGCTTCTTCGGCATGAAGCTGATCTCCACCACCGGGCGCACACCATTCTTCAGCAGTCCGTCGTAGATCTGGTCGACATACGCGAAGTTATAGACGGGATCACCGTGATCGTCTTCGTTGTACACGCCGACCTCGTCATGCAGGATGGCGTGAAAGCGCACATAGCGAAAGTCCGTCGCCTGCTTTACTGCGCGCAGGTCGTCGCGATAACTTTCGCGCAGCGTGAGGATCGCACGCCCGGAGCCGAACATCTCTTCCCAGAAGTGCGGGAAGGGCCTGGCAGGCGCGGCTGCATCGACATTCAGGGTCTGCACCGTCTGTGCTGCGAGGCTGGAACCGGAAGCGAAGAAAGCCAAAGCAAGGGAGCCGATGCAGAGCATCCAGGCATAGCGAGACCGCATATGGGCACTCCGAAAGATGCTGGGAGAGCGGAGACCACTCTCCCGCGAGACAGCATTAGAACGAGAAGCGAGCCTGAATGTCCAGCTTTCTGGATGCCAGCGCGCCCTGCGCCTGGCCGAAGCTTGAAGACGTGACGGTCGTAGAGATATCCGCCGTGTTCAGGTTCAGATTATTGAAAACGTTGAAGGCATCCACGCGGACCTCGAAGTTTGCAGCTTCTCCGAGCACCTTGTTGGGGAACGGAAAGGCCTTGCTCAGGGTCGCATCGACAGCCTTGTATCCGGGGCCATTGAAGGAGTTGCGCGCGACTCCGGGGTTGCCGGGGAGAGTGTACTCGGTGCCGTAGGTTCCGGTATTGCCACTGGCAACAGACGGCTCCGTGAAGTAGCTGCTTCCACCCTGCTCGAAATTGCTGTTCGCAGAGCCCGGAGCTGCCTTGAAGGCCTTATTGCTGGTGCTGTAGCGCGCGCCGTTGGAACTGAAGGCCGCGGGCCGCACCGACGTCTGGCCACTACCGTAGTAGAACTGGTTGTCGACCGAGTAGACCGGGGTCCACGGGAAACCGGTGTGCATGTTAAAGATTCCACTGAGCGCCCAGCCATCGGCCAGCGTGTGTGCGATGCCGTGTGAGTGGAAGAATGTAGGCTGCCACATCCCGAAGAGCTTGAAGGCATTGGCGACGTTGTAGTCGGACCGTCCCCACGAGAAGCGCTCGTTGTATGGATACGGATCCTCGTAATAGGGCTGCGAACCGTTGTCCATGCTCTTCGACCAGGTGTACTGCGCCTCGGTCTGGAAGCTATGGGCGAAGTTATGCTTCAGGCTGGCGAGCAGGGCGTTGTAGTTCGAATTGCCCTTGTTGCCGTAGTAATCCACGCTAGTGAGGTTCGGGTTCAGCGAGTAGCCCTTCGCCACTGCAAGCACATTCATGTCCTGCTGGAGGATGAGGTGATGGCTCTCGCTGCCCTGGTAGCCGATGCTCGCAATCCACTGGTGCCCAAGGTCGGTCTGCGTGTCGAGCGAGTAGTGGTACGTCTGGATGGTCTTCACGTTCGCGTCAAAACCGGTGACGCTGAGATACGTGGAGGCGTTGCTGGGAAGGCCGTTGGCGTTATACGAAGTGATTGCGGCGGAGTTTACCGGGAAGCTGGCGAAGCTGCCGGTCAGTGAGCTGGGCAACTGATAGAGGATCGACCCTGAGCTGCCGCCGGTAGGATCGGAAGCAGTGGAGCAGCAGAAATCCGCATTGACCGTGTTGCCGGGATTGCCGTTGCCGTTGGCCGTGATCGCCATTTCGTTCTGGTTGAAGTTGATGCCGAAGCCACCGCGAACCACGACATGCTTGTTGAAGTGCTCCGGGTTCCATGCGAAGCCAAGCTGCGGTCCGAAGTTCGTCTTCTGCGCATTGTAGAGATCGCCGCCCTTGCGCACCGAGAGGCCGGTCACGAGCGCATCGCCCGCGCCCAGATCGACGCTGCGCAGATTGCCGTCCTTATCGTCGAAGGGTCCGAAGTAGGAGTAGCGCAGTCCTAGGTTCAGGGTCAGTGTGGGCAGCACCTTCCAGTCATCCTGCACGAAGCCTGCCCAGAGGTCCTGGCGATTGTCCTGACGGCTGGCCGTGGGCGCGCCTGTCGTCGAGGAGAAATAACCGGTCTCGGAATACGGCGCGTCGTTGAGGAAGTCCCAGATGTTATCGAAGTGATAAGTTGGGCGAGCGTTGTATTCGGCTTCGTTCAGATAATAAAGACGTGTAAGACTGCCGCCCATCTTGAGGGTGTGACGTCCGGCAACCTTGGTGAGAATGTCCTGGTAGCCGTACGTCCACTGGTCGTACACGCTCGGGCCGGGCGTGCCGAAGTATTCGGGAGTCGCGCTGGGGAAGATATCCGTGCTGGGCACGTCGAAGGTCGCCTCGGTCAGTCCCCACGGAGCGGTGGAGTTCGAAGCAAGCTCGTTCCAGCGCCAGCCTGCAGCATTCACGCGCGCTTCGTTCAATAGCGTGGGCGAGAAGGTGTGATTCCACAGCAGGGTAAAGGCGTTATTCACCTGGTCGTGATGCCAGAGGTTGGCGCTGCGCACCGGGCCATCATAGTCCACGGTATCGAGCGGGACCCAGTAGATCATGAAGCTGACGCGGTCGGCCTGGCTCAGGTCCGCATCGAGACGGCCGTAGTACTGCGAGGCTACGCTCGAGGTGGGATTGTTGGTGGTGTAGTACGCCAGATCGGCGATGCCATCGAGCCCATTGCCCACGCCCGGCGTGCTGTTGTTGCCGCCCCAGGTGCTGTCATGCGTGCCGAGCGTCGAGGTCAGCGGCGAGCCCACGTCCACACCCTGACCGGCGATAGTGGCGCACTGCGTACCGGAAGAGAGACCGAGCTGCGCGCAGGTGCCGCCGATCAGCGTGCCGTTGACCGCTTCCCCACTGTAGCCCAGATAGCTGCCGGCGATGCTGCCGCTACGCGCGCTGTTGCGATAGGCGCTGGTTTCGTACCACTCCTGCGCCGTCACATTCGTATCGTTGCGCAGCGTCTCGTATGCGAAGAAGCCGAAGAGTTTGTTCTTCCAGAAGGGGCCGCCGACGCTGCCGCCGAACTGGTTGAAGCGCGAATCGTCACGATTGAGACCACGCTCGGCTGCTGTGCCGGGTTCGTCGGACGAAGGACCGTTCCAGCTCTGATAGGCATTCAGGCCCGGGCGATCGCCCTTGAAGAACAGGCTGCCGTGCACCTGGTTGCTGCCGCCCTTGGAGGTGATCTGAATCTGCGCGCCGGAGAAACGTCCGAACTCGGCATCGTAGGTATTTGACGAGACCTTCACGCTGTCGACCGAGTCTTCCGTCGGCGTAACCACGGTGCTGCCGCCCCAGGTCACAGACGAGGCACTGATGCCATCGATGAGGACGCTGTTCGTCTCCGTCTGCCCGCCATTGGCTACGATCTGCGGACCGTTCTCGGTCTTGAAGATGCCATCGGATGCACCCGATCCGCCCATGTTGCTGCCCGGAAGGCTATAGCTGCCGCCGCCCGCGGCCTGTGAGCCATCGGACAATGCGCCCGGCGCAAGCTGCACCAGCTGCGTCACATCGCGGCCGAACGACGGCATGTGCTGAATCTGATTCGACGTGACGGTGGTGTTTACCGAGGCTGTTTCCGTATCGAGCGCAGCAGCCTCATCGCCATTCACGGTGATGGAGGTTGTGCTGCTGCCAAGCGTGAGCCCGACATTGAAGTTGTTCGTCTGCTCGGGAATGAGGCTGAGGTTATCGACGAGCTTGCTCTCGAAGCCCTGCGCTTCGACCTTCAGCGTGAAGGTGCTGGCCGGGAGCGCGTTGAAGTTATAGACGCCGCTTGCATTGCTGGTGGTCTGGACGGTGCGGTTAGTCTGCTTATCCACCAGCGTGAGTCTTGCATTCGGAACGACCGCGCCCTGCGGGTCGGTGACCGTTCCCTGAATTGCAGTACGGAACTGCGCATGAGCCATGCATGCACTCAGCGACAAGAGAAATAAGAGAAGCGCCCCTCTTAAACCGGAGCGAGCGTGGACTCGCATGAAGCCTCCAAAAAGGTACAGCCTGTTGTATCGGCGCATATTTGCGCAATCGATTGTGCAGGAAACGAAATAGCATCCGAAAAATACGGTTGTCAAACAAAGGAGGGGCAAATCCGGCGAGCATAGCAGCGCGAATACGCATGTAGACATGCGAATCAGGCTGCGTGAAGAATTATTTGATCAGGTAAAGATTTCGCTTCCACGCGGGCAAGCGAGCGCTTCCATAGGGCGCTATAGAGCGCCGCCGAGGCCATCACAAATCAGCACATTTGCTGTGACAATTTTTACTTCACGGGACGAAACTCGCGATTCAGTTCGCTAGCCGGCTTCGGCTTCCAGTGCCGGTTGTAGTGCTCGAGCGAGCAGAAGCTGCGGCTCCACATGCGATCGATATAGAGCACGCCGTTGAGATGATCGATTTCGTGCTGCAGGATGCGCGCGTACCAGCCCTCGGCCTCAATGACGACAGGCGCGCCGGCCTCGTTGAGCGCGCGCACTCTGACAGCGCGTGCGCGAGGCACCATGGCAGTGAAGCCAGGCAGGCTGAGGCAGCCCTCGTAGAAACTCACCTCCGGAGGCGAGAGCAGTTCGATCTCCGGATTGATGAGCACGTGAAACGGTACGGGCCTTCTCTCGCGCTCGGCGAGTTCTTCCGCGGGCAGCGCTGCCTGATATTCCGCCTTGTCTTCCACGATCATGAGTTGCAGCGACTCGCCGATCTGCGGCGCAGCGAGACCGACGCCCGGGGCGTCCGCCAGCGTTTCATGCATGTAGGCGATCAAATCGCTGATGCGATCGGTGCCGATTTCTTCGCGCGTCAGCGGGCGCGCGACGTTGCGCAACACCGGCTCTCCTGCGCTCGCTATCTTGATTCGCATGCTTCCCCCAAGGCTCTTCTATCGTTTCTCTGCATGATCGCAGCAGCTATTCGACGGTGAACTCACGGTCGACAGGAATCTGCATCGCGTTCGCAAGATTGTTCGTCTCCGCGGCCATGCCCACTATGGCGAGGAACTCGGCATACTGCGCATCGGTGAGCCCTTTGGCGCGAGCGGCTGCGGTGTGCGAGTGGACACAATAACTGCAGCTATTTGCAGCGGAGACGGCGATGTACACCAGCTCTTTCGTGAGAGGGTCGAGCGTGCCGGGTTCGATCATCACCTGCTTCACGCTCGCCCATGTGCGCTCGAGAAGTTTCGGCTGGTTCGCCAGCGCACGCCAGAAGTTATTCACGAAATCCGACTTGCGGGTTGCGCGAATATCGTCAAAGACAGCCTTCACCTGCGGATGTGCCGCTGCTTCCTCGTCGCTCCAGAGCTTTACAGTCGCCATAAATAATGTGGTCCTTCGCCGCAATGATAAAGAAAGCTGCGGCCAGGGAACAGGCTCCAGGTTGTATCGACATATTCTGAATGCCTGCTTTTGCAGGATTTTAGAAGAAGCTTGTCATTCCGACCGAAGCGGCCGCGGGCCGTGGAGCGGAGGAACCTACAGTTCTCTTCGCACATGCGAGGATATCGGTGCCCATCCAGGCTTCGCTTGGGTGGGAGGATAAACCGCCTGCAGTTTCTTCGATCAGAGGAGAACTGCAGGTTCCTCCACTTCGCGAGACAAGAAGCGTCTCGCTTCGGTCGGAATGACAAATCTGCTTTGGAGTTAGTGCTTCCCCACTCAAGCCAACTGCGGGCTTGCATAGCCCACCATCGGAATCGAGCAAGCCCACGTCTCAGAGTCGAGACGTGGGGCACCCGGGTTCTCTTCTACACGAAAAAGAATTGTCATTCCGACCGGAGCGGCCGCAGGCCGCGCAGCGGTGAAACCTGCGGTTCTCTTTGCACACGCGAGGATACCGGTGCCCATCCAGGCTTCGCTTGGGTTGGCAGGATAAACCGCCTGCAGTTTCTTCGATCCAGAGGAGAACTGCAGGTTCCTCCACTTCGCGAGACGAAAAGACGTCTCGCTTCGGTCGGAATGACAACTTCGAGGTTAGAAATAGAGCCAGCAAACAAATGTGCCGATACGCTCTAGAATTTTTATATGAAGCAGACATCTCTTGAGAATCCTCTGGACCGCGCCTTTCGCTTCGCCGCTCGATTGAACGCGCGCCTACCTGTCTTTATGGCGCCGATGTCGGGGGCCTCGCCCGTTGCGCTCGCTGCGGCGGCGGCCAATGCGGGCGGCATGGGCGCCTGCGGCGCGCTGACGATGACGCCGACGGAGATCGTCTCCTGGGCCGATGCATTTCGAAAGCAGAGCGATGGGCCGTTCCAGATCAATCTCTGGGTGCCCGATCCTCCGCCAGTCCGCGATGCCGCGGCAGAAGAGCGCCAGCGTGAATTTCTTCGCGCGTGGGGACCGGAAGTGCCTGCCGATGCGGGCGATGCTCCGCTGCAGAACTTCGCAGCGCAATGCCGTGCGTTGATCGAAGCAAAGCCAGCCGCGGTCTCATCGATCATGGGAGTCTTCCCTCCTGCGTTTGTGGCCGAGATGAAGGCGCACGGCATCCTGTGGTTCGCCACGGTTACCACCACGGAGGAAGCACGCGCGGCCGAAGCAGCGGGCGCGGACGTGATCGTTGCGCAGGGCGCAGAGGCGGGAGGCCATCGTGGCGCGTTCCACTCTGCGAAGGCGGAGACGGAGGCCGTGGGACTCTTCGCATTGTTGCCGCAGGTCTGCGATGCGGTGTCCCTCCCGGTGATCGCGACAGGCGGCATCTCCGATGGACGCGGCATTGCCGCGGCCCTGGTGCTGGGCGCAAGCGCGGTGCAGATCGGCACAGGATTGCTGCGCTCGCCGGAGGCAGGGGTTCATCCTGCATACGCAGACAGGATCGCGCAGACGGAGGCGCATCAAACGCGGCTGACGCGCGCCTTCTCCGGGCGCGCAGGCAGAGCGATCCGCACACGCTACGTGGAGGCGGCTGCCAGCAGCGATGCTCCTGCGACGGCTCCGTATCCCGTACAGCGCAGCCTTACGCGTTTCATGAAGGAAGAAGCGCGCGTTCAGAACGATGCGGAGCGCATGCAGTTGTGGGCAGGCCAGGCTGCTCCGCTCGCGAAGGCTCTGCCTGTGGCCACACTCCTGCAGAGCTGGTGGGGCGACGCGCAATCCCTGCTTGGCTGAGAGCCGCGGAGCGGCTGCATACAACGGATGCATGCAGCCGCTCCGCATACTTGCCGTTGACGAAGCGGGGGACTCTGGCTATGCTCGCTGCATGGCACTCCCGGCCATCTCGTGTTGTTGTCACTCCTCGCAGGCCTGTCCTGCCGGGTTGAGTGACCGCGCGTTCGACCGCTCCCTCTAGCTGCACACGCGAATCCTTCCCTCCAGACCAGACCCTGACGCGAGCATGCGTCGTGGACTCCCCTAACAGACGCTCTCGCTTTCTTCCTCTTTCTTGCACTTCTTCAGGAGAGCTCTATGACGCATCGGTTGAGAAGCCGTCTTTCTTTTCTATTTCCGGTTTTGCTGCTGCTCTGGATCGCAACGGCCGGGCAGCCTCCTCTGTGGGCTCAAACCTACAACGGCCAGCTGAGAGGAACGGTCAGCGATCCCAGCGGCGCAACGGTGAGAAATGCAACCGTCACCCTTACAAATGAGCAAACCGCCGAGATTCGCACCACGGCTACGGACGGCGCGGGCGCGTATGCGTTCAATGCGCTGCAGCCCTCCGTATACACGCTGAAGGTGAATGCAACGGGCTTCGCGCTCGCCGAGCGCACGCATATCGCCCTGGCCACGCAGGACTTTCTCACTCTAGACGTGGCGCTGAGCCTGGGCACGGCGAGCAACGTCGTGCAGGTTTCCGCAGAGGCGCCCCTGGTCGATAACTCCACCGCGTCGATCGGCACCAATCTCGACCAGAAGCGCCTTGAAGATGTGCCGGTGCTGGGGCGCAATCCTTACATCACCGCCGGACTCTCCGGTGTGTTCGTGAATACGGGCAATCCGCAGTTCATCCGCTTTGCCGATCAGAACGGAACCTCCGCTACGTCCGTGGCCGGTGGCCCTGTGGCTTCGAATCTCTACCTCGTGGATGGCGTGCCGATCACGGACACGAATAACCGGCCTATCGCGATTCCGACGATCGAATCCATCCAGGACGTGAAGGTGCAGGCGCTCACTTATGACGCGCAGGTAGGACGCACCGGCGGCGGCGTCTTCAACACGCTGCTGCGCTCGGGCTCCAACCAGCTGCACGGCTCGTTCTTCGGAGAGACGCGGCAGACGGCGTGGCTTGCGAACGACTTCTTCGCCAACCGGGAAGGCATCGCGCGGCCCGACAGCCCCTACTACAACTGGGGCGCGTCGCTCGGCGGTCCGCTGGTAATTCCGTACGTCTACGATGGCCACGACAAGACCTTCTTCTGGATCGGCTCCGAAGGATATATCCAGACCTCGCCATACACCGAGACCTTTGTCGTGCCGACAGCCGCGGAAAAGACGGGCGACTTCTCCAGCGATTACAACGCCGACGGAACGCTGCACACCATCTACAACCCATACGACACGTACACCGACGCGAGCGGCACGGTGCAGCGCCGTCCTTATGCCGGCAACGTGATCAGCAACGTCAACACGGTCGGCAAGAACATCGCTTCGTACTTCCCCAACCCTAACTCGGGGACAAACACGTACACGGGCACTGACAACGTGCGCGATCACGCGCAGGAAGTTACGGTGAAGCTCGACCAACAGATCCGGCCATGGTGGACGGTGAACGGCTCCTACATCTTTTACGAGGCACTGCAGCCGCTCGGCAATCCGCTGCATACGCTGCCCGGCAGCTACTCCTACACCTATCACCGGCAGGTGGATGCGGTGCAGGCTAACAGCACGTGGATTCTGAATCCGAGCACGGTGCTGACGGTGCGTTACGGCAACAACCGCTTCCCGAATTTGATTGCGGAGGTAAGCAATGGCTTCAATCCTGCGAACCTCGGTTTTCCTACTTCGCTGACGAGCCAGCTGCAGGCGGACTTTTTCCCGACGATCTTTTTTGCAAACTACTCGCAGCTTGGCCAGAATACCGATCAGCTCGATAACTGGAAGTCGCAGATCGTAAACGGGACGCTGACCAAGACACTCGGCAAACACAACGTCACCGTGGGCGCGGAGTATCGCCGCCTGCGCCTCGACTTTCAGGATTACAGCAACGCTCCGGGCACGTATACCTTCAGCGGCGCGTTCACGCAGGCGAGCCCGAGCGAGACGGATGGCCTCTCCGGCGACGACATCGCCGACCTGCTGGCGGGACTTCCTATCTCCGGCGAGATCGACTTGAGCACGCTGCTGCACACGTATCTCGACTATTCCGCCGTGTTCGCACAGGACGACTGGCGCGTGACGCCGAAGCTTACGCTCAACCTCGGGCTGCGCTGGGAGTCGGAGACCGGACTGAAGGAAGATCACAACCAACTTGCCGTCGGCTTCGATCGCACGGCGACGTCGCTGCTCTCGGGCAGCACGACCGTTACAGGCGGCGTGCTCTTCGCCGGAGTCAATGGAGATCCGCGCGACATCGGCGACCTCTCGCGGGTGAAGTTCGCACCGCGCATCGGCGCCTCGTATCAGCTCACGCCGAAGACCGTTGTCCGCGGCGGCTACGGCATTCTGTATGCGCCGATTCGCTATGACCCCACAGCCTCGCTCGCGCCCGGCTACACGCAGGCGAACGAGTACGTGGCCAGCAACGACAACGACCAGACGCCCGCAGGCAACCTGAGCAATCCTTTCCCGAATGGACTTACGAAGCCGGCAGGCAACACCGCCGGACTGCTAACCGGCGTGGGCAACTCGGTGAGCTCGTACGACCAGGATTACAAGGCTCCGCGCGTGCAGCAGTTCTCCGTGGATGTAGAGCGTGAGCTGCCGCAGAATGTCGCCGTGGATGTGGCTTATATCGGCTCGCGTTCAGTGAACCTCTCGCCTTCGCCGACGAGCAGCACCGCGGTCAACATCAACCAGCTGAATCCTTCGAACTTCACCCAGGGTTCGGCGCTCAACGACGAGGTGACGAATCCCCTCTACGTAGCGGGCGGCTCGGGCATCATCGGCGAGACGAGTGTCTCGCGCTCGCAGACGCTGCGGCCGTTCCCGCAGTTCACCTCGGTCAATCTCTTCCTCAGCTCCGCGCACGCGGATTACAACGCGCTGCTGGTGAAGGCGGAGAAGCGCGCTTCGCACGGGGTGAACCTGCTTGCGTCGTTTACCTGGTCGCGCAACATGGACTCGTCCTTCGCTACCGCGAACAGCATTCAGGCCGTGGGTGCGACGGCGCCGCAGAATGTCTACGACCTCGAAGCGGAATATGCTCACTCCGTGAGCGACACGCCATTCCGCTTTGTGGCCGGGGTGCTGTGGAATCTGCCATTCGGCCAGGGGCAGCTGCGCACGGGACATCGCTGGCTCGACGAGACGGTGGCGCACTGGCAGCTGAACGTGCTGCCGACCTTCCGGGCCGGATTCCCGGTTTCGGTCTACCAGAGCAGCAATCCGAACAGCACGATTGCGGGCAATGGCGTGCAGAGGCCGAATCTCGAGAAGGGTGTGAGCCTTGGCACGAAGGGCGGTCTCTACGATCGCCTGAACGGGTATATCAACAGCGCGGCTTTCTCGTCTTCGGCGGCTTACACCTTCGGAGATGCGCCGCGTACGCTCTCATTCCGCGGGCCTGCCTATGAGAACTGGGACATCTCGCTCTTCAAGAACATCGTGGTGCGCGAGCGGCTGAATATCCAGTACCGCGCGGAGACATTTAACACGTTCAACACACCGCTCTTCGGAGGGCCAAACACGGCATACGGCAGCTCCACCTTCGGGCAGATCACCGAGCAGGCGAATTTCCCACGCTACCTGCAGATGGGCCTGCACATCACCTACTAGAGCCTGTAAAGCCCGGCGCGGCGGTTCGGTTGCGCTGCGCCGGCGCATCTCATGCATTTGTAACCGTAAGAGGAAGAAATGACTGCACGCACGAACTGGAACCGCCGCGCCCTGCTGAAAGCTACCGGATTGACGGCCGCGGGTGTAGCGATTGGCGCAGGGACCTCTCCGAACGTCTTCTTCGCGCTGGCGGACGCAGGGGCTGCCGCGCCCGCTGCACCTATCCATCTCAACCTGAACGAGAATGCCTGGGGACCCTCGGCAGCGGTCGCGCCGGCACTCACGCGCGAGTTCGGACGGCTCTCGCGCTATGCCAACGACGCACTGGCGCAGCCTTTTCTCGAGCAGGTTGCGGCGTACGAGCATGTGCCGGTGGAGCAGGTGATTCCGGGTGAAATTCTTGGAGGCCTCGGACTCTGGCTCGGAAGCCGGGGTGGTCCGGGTGGCGAATTTCTTTATTCCACGCCGGGCTACACGGCGCTGGTGGATGCGGCGGCGCACGTGGGCGGCGTTGCCGTGCCCGTCCCGCTCAATGCCCGCTACGAGAACGATCTCGACGCCTTCCGCGAGAAGTTATCGCCGAAGACGCGGGCGATTTATCTCATCAATCCGCATAATCCGACTGGAACTGTCACAGAGACAGATACATTTTTGCAGTTTGTGCGCGAGGTCTCGCAAAAGGCGCCGGTGATTGTGGATGAAGCCTACCTCGAATACACGCCGGATTTCGAGCAGCGGTCCGCCGTGCGGCTGGTGCGCGAAGGCGCGAATGTACTGGTCTTCCGCACCTTCGACAAGATTCACGGCCTTGCGGGTCTCCCGATCGGCTACACGCTTGCCCCGGCATCGGTGGTCAGCGCTTTGCGCCAACAGGGGTACGGCGATGCGGAGTCTCTCGGCCGCCTGAACCTGGCCGCGGCCTCGGCCGCGCTTGGAGATACGCAGCATGTTCTGCGGGTGCGCCAGAGCGTGACGGAGGAGCGCGGGAAGTGGACGGCGTTCCTCGACCGGCACAACCGCAAACGATCGGCGACGGTTACAAATTTCGTCTTCTTCGAGGCCGGTCAGCCGCAGGCGGAGCTTGCCGCAGCCCTGAGAAAGCAGGGCATCGAGATTGGTCGCACGTTTCCTCCGTACACCAATTGGGCGAGGATCACGATCGGCCTGCTCGAAGAGAATGCGAAGGTGCAGGCTGCGCTGGAGCGGCTCTGGTCCTGATCTTTTTCGAATTGCCATTATCCGTCCATATGCGCGCCCGCGTCCCTCAGGCGCGCATATCGCTTGACAGTCCCCCTTGGGTACACCGGATAATGGCTGCGATGCACTTTTCGGCGCACATCACGATTCAATCCCTTCCGGAATCCGCGCCGGCGCTTCGCCATTGTTGTCGCTAGACCCGCTTTTCCTGCTTCATCCCACCTACTCCATTCAAAATAAGCAGCCGTCACGGGACTGACGCTCGCGCCGTTTTCCATCTCCGCGGCCAAGAGCCATAGCCCGGCTGCGGAATGCAGGCATGCCGAGTTCTTTGCGCCGTTTTTTGCCGTCGTACCCGTCTCTTGTCTCGTCCGCGCTCGGTGTGAGCGCCGCGATCGTGCTTGGCTCGTCCAGCATTGCGCTGGCCCAGGCTCCGGCCGCGGATGACGCCGCGCGACAGGCCTTCTACAAAGAGAAGATTCAGCCGATCCTCTCCGCGCACTGCTACGACTGCCATTCGGCCGACGGCGGCTCGGCGGGCGGCTTGCGCGTGGACGACCGCGCCGCGCTGCTCAAGGGCGGCAGAAGCGGGCCTGCGATTGTGCCCGGCAAGCCAGATGAGAGTCTGCTGGTGCAGCGTGTGACGACCAGTGATGTGAAGCAGCGCATGCCGAAGAGCGACGACCCACTGACGGCAGATCAGATCAGCCAGCTGAAGAGCTGGATCGCGGATGGCGCGGCATGGTCCGCGCCCGATGCCTCGGCATCCTCCAGCTCCGCTCCGGCAGAGGTTCCTTCGACAGTGGCTCCTGCGGCTGCATCTGCTGCCACCGCTTCTCCAGCGGCGCAGGCTAAGGATGGGAAGGCGTCATTGACGCGTGTGCCTTATCCTCGCCCGGCGACCGCCGCACAGCTTGCGTTCTTCGAGAAGAAGGTTCGGCCTATCCTGGTGAACCGCTGCTACAACTGCCACTCGGCCGCATTCAAGGAAGCAGGCGGCCTGCGCGTGGATGTCGGCATCAGCATTTTTACGGGCGGGAAGGATGGCGCGGTCATCATCCCCGGCCATCCGGAAGAGAGCCTGCTGATCCGGCGCGTGAAGTCGACCGACCCCAAGAAGCGCATGCCGCAGGAGAGCAACGAGTCTCTGCCTGCCGATGAGATCGCTACGCTCGAGGCTTGGATCAAGGATGGCGCGGCGTGGCCGGATGAGACCGAGAAGCTGCCGCCTACGCCGGAGCGCCTGCGCCGCGTGTATCCGCAGCTGCGCGCGGAGTGGTGGTCGTGGCAGCCGCTGACCAGGCCTGCCGCGCCGGTGCTTGCGAACGATACCTGGTCGTCGGGCGATATCGACCGCTTTGTGCTCGCGAACCTGCAGGCAAAGAAGCTTGCGCCGGTGGCCGATGCGGACCCGGTTGTGCTGCTGCGGCGGCTTCGCTATGACCT